>CAILKA010000702.1 GCA_903834645.1 uncultured beta proteobacterium | reverse complement strand
TCTTGCCGGTGTTGGCCGTCTTGATGCTTGCCACGAACTTGCTCGTGCTCGTGCTGCTCTCACAGCCCCAGCCGTCGGCGGCCGGCAGCGTGGAGGCGCTGGAGGACTGCACGACCTCCGAGATCGTGGTGCGGCAGGCCGAGGCCGCCAGCACGACCTCCGACATCTGCGCGCGCTTGGTGTAGTCCTGGTAGGCGGGCAGCGCGACGGCCGCCAGCACGCCGATGATCGCCACGACGATCATGAGTTCGATGAGGGTGAAGCCCTGTTGGACGCGTTTCATGGATGGAACCTTGTCAAAAGAGTGGAACGAGGCGGGGCAGCTCGGTCCGCGGCTACCCGCGCTGCGGGAGGCCGAGGCTGGTCGTTGACCCCCCAGACCGCCCTCGACGAGCGGCCAGAGAAACCGCAGCGCCACGCCTGGACGTGGCGCCCGCGGCCCGTGTCATCAGCCGCGGCAGGAGCCCGGCAGGAACTTCGAGGGAACGGTGGTGTTGTCCGCGGTGGAGCCACAGCGCCACGACACGATCTGCACACCCACATCCGTGTTGGTGAGCGGGCCGCCGCTCTTCATCGGCATCAGAGTGACGTCTCCGGTCACCCCCGAGATGCCCTGGACGGTCACCGTGATCTTGCCGGTGTTGGCCGTCTTAATGCTTGCCACGAACTTGCTCGTGCTCGTGCTGCTCTCACAGCCCCAGCCGTCGGCGGCCGGCAGCGTCGAGCCGCTGGCCGATTGCACGACTTCGGAGATCGTCGTACGGCAGGCCGAGGCCGCCAGCACCACTTCCGACATCTGCGCACGCTTGGTGTAGTCCTGGTAGGCGGGCAGCGCCACCGCGGCGAGCACGCCGATGATCGCCACCACGATCATCAGTTCGATCAGGGTGAAGCCCTGCTGTACGCGTTTCATGGGTAGTCTCCTGGAGATCCGGGTCCGATGGGGATACGAAGACAGCAGCTTCCATGCCAGGCCACTCCCCCCACTTCAAGGGGGGCGGCGGGGGCGGAAAGTGACAAATTTCGTCACTCGCAGCCGCCGGGCCGACCCTTTGCGTCAGGTCGGGACGTCCAGCGTCAGCGTCTGGCCGGCTTGCAGCGCCCGGATGTGATGCGTGCGGACCTGCGCGGCCACCTCCCGCATGACGGGCTCGAGCTCGCCGGGCTTGATGTGCGTGATCCAGACCTCGACGCCCGCAGCCAGATGACGCAGTTCACTGGCCAGGCGCGCCGGATGCAAGTGACCGCTCACATCCGCCAGGGCCTGGTCGTCATCGCCAAAGGCGGTCTCGATGACGAGGCTGGCCACCTTCAACTCGGCCAGGCGCGCCCACAGCGCAGGGTTCGCCCCGGTGTCTCCGGTGTAGACCCAGGCCGCACCGCTGCCGTCGGCGTGCGGAAAGACCGCAAAGCCGGCAGCCGGCACGCTGTGCTGCGCCGGCAGCACCTCCACGCACCGCCCGGCCAGCACGAGGCGCTGCCCGATCTCCAACGGCACCAGCTGCAGCGCCGGGTTCTGCGGGGTGGGCAGCCGCGTGAAGTCGGGCCAGATCACGCCGTTGAAGACGTGCTCCTGGAGCGCGCGCAGGGTGGGCGGCATCGCGTGCACGCGGATGGGCGGGCGCCCGGCAGCCAGGCGCCGGCGCAAGACGCTGTCGGCCAGCAGCGGCACGCCCAGGATATGGTCCAGGTGGGAGTGGCTGAGCAGGATGTCGTCCACGCGCACCATCTCGTCGAGCGTGAGGTCGCCAACCCCCGAGCCGGCGTCCACCAGGACGCAGCCGTCCAGCAGGAACGAGGTGGTGCGGTTGCCCGCGGCCATCGAGCCTGAACAGCCGAGCACGCGTAGGGTCATGGGAGCGCCCGCGCGGGGCTTCCTCAGCGCTGCGAGAAACGCATCTGCGTTCCCGCCAGTTCGATCAGGTCTCCGTCGCGCAGCGGCTGCGCCTCGCCCAGCAGCGGCAGCCCGTTGACGCTCGGGCGCTCGCGCCCTTCCACGTGCGCGAGCACGTAGCCATGGGCCCGGCGCGAGATCGAGGCCACCTGGTGGCCGGGTCGGCCGATGGTCGTCACGGTCTTGGTCAGCGGCAGCTCGCGCCCGGCTGCGGCACCGGTGAGCACCTGGATGCGCGCGGGCGCCTCGCCCCCGGCCACGGCCCGGGGGGACTCTCCCGGAGGCAGCTCAGCCCCGGGGCGCAGCACCATCGTCTTGTCGAACGCCACGGCGCCCGGCTCGTCGCACAGGTACTTGATCTTGTACTTGCCGATCTCGATCGTGTCGTTGTGCACGAGCACCTGGCGCTTGACGGCCTTGCCGTTGATGTACGTGCCGTTGGTGCTGTTGAGATCCTCGATGGTGACGTCGGGCCCGCTCATCTGCAGCGAGGCGTGCTCGCCGCTGACGGCCAGGTTGTCGATCACGATGTCGTTGTAGGGGCGACGGCCGAGCGTGGTCCGGTCCTTGGTCAGCAGGACCTCCTTGATCACCACACCGTCGAGCCACACGACGAGCTTGCTCACCGGACTTCCTTCCAGGGGTCGCACGAAACCGGCCCTCAGCGCCTGCGCCGCAAGTGCCACCAGGGCGCCTCGCGCGTGCCCGGCTCGCCATCCACGCAGACGACAACCACGGAAATATTATCCCGGCCGCCCGCATCGTTGGCGGCGACGACGAGTTCGCGGCACAACGCCTCGGGTGGCGCCTCGCTTCGAAGCATCTGCTCGAGCACAGGCTCGGGCACCATGTCCGACAGCCCGTCCGAGCACAGCAGCACCTTGTCTCCTGGCTCCAGCGCGTGCGGGTGCGTCTCCAGCAGCACCGTGTCCTCCACCCCCACGGCGCGCGTCACGAGGTTCTTCATCGTCGAGACGGCAGCCTCCTCCTGCGTGATCAGCCCCGCGTCGATCTGCTCCTGCAGCAGGGAGTGGTCGCGTGTCAGGCGCACGAGGCGGCCCTGGCGCGCCCGGTAGGCACGCGAGTCGCCCACGTGGCCGATCATCACCGAAGCCTCCCGAAAGGCCGCGCACACGAGCGTCGTGCCCATGCCCTGGTAGTCGGGGTTGAGGTTGGCGGAGTTGAAGATCTGGCGGTTGGCGCCGTCCACCGCGCGCTCCATCGCGCGGCGCAGCTGCGCGTCGCTTGCCTGGGCGCCGTCCTCGGCCAGCCAGCGGCTGAGCTCGCCGTGCACGAGGTGCGTGGCCATGTTGCTGGCCACCTCGCCGGCCTTGTAGCCGCCCATGCCGTCGGCGAGCACGGCCAGGCTGCACGCCTCGTCGAGCACCACGGCGTCCTCGTTGTTGGCTCGCAGCCGGCCCGGGTCGACGGCGCTGGCGTAGCGGTAGGTCAGCGCAGCCATCTGCGAATGCCGAGCGCGGCGGTGCGCAGCCCTCGACGGGCTCAGCCGGCAGCCGCCGCGCGCCGGCGCAGCACGAGCTGCCCCAGTGCCCAGACGAGCAGCGCCCCGGCCACGCCTGCCCCGTATCGAACCGAGTCGAGCACCTGGGCCACGCCCTTGGCATCGCGCTCGGTGGGCATGTAGCCGATCACGGCCGGGTCGGTGACGGCCATGGTGCCGGCGATCCAGCCCAGCAGCATCCCGCCCACGACGATGACCATCGGAAAGCGGTCCATCAGCTTGATCACGAGCTGGCTGCCCCACACGATGATCGGGATCGAGACGAGCAGGCCGAAGACCACCAGCGGCATCTTGTGGTCGCCCCCGGCACCCTCGGCCGCGCCGGCGATCGCGATCACGTTGTCCACGCTCATCACCAGGTCGGCCACGATCACGGTCTTGATGGCCGCCCACAGCTTGTCGGAGGCCTGCACCTCGTGGTCACCCTCGTCCTCGGGCGCGAGCAGCTTGACGCCGATCCACACGAGCAGCACCGCACCGACGAGCTTGAGGAAGGGGATGGCCAGCAGCGTGAGCGCAAAGAAGATCAGCACCACGCGCAGCCCGATCGCGCCGGCGGTGCCCCAGAGGATGCCCTGCGTGCGCTGGGCCGGGGGGAGCTTGCGGCAGGCCAGCGCAATGACCACCGCGTTGTCGCCACCCAGCAGGATGTCGATCATGATGATCTGGCCGACCGCGATCCAGAAATCAGGCGAGGAGAGCATTTCCATCTTGTGCAGTCGCGCGCGCGCTCGGGTGGCTGATGTGAAAAGGGGTGCGCGCACGCACCCCGGTGAGCTCGACGGCCGGCCCGGCCGGCCCGTCGTTTACAGGAGAGCCTTCAGCAGCCTTCCCATTTCGGACGGATTGCGGGTGACCTTGAACCCGCATTCTTCCATGATCGCGAGCTTGGCGTCCGCCGTGTCGGCGCCACCGGAGATCAGCGCACCGGCGTGGCCCATGCGCTTGCCCGGCGGGGCGGTGACGCCGGCGATGAAGCCCACGACGGGTTTGCTCATGTTGGCCTTGCACCAGCGCGCCGCGTCGGCCTCGTCGGGCCCGCCAATCTCGCCGATCATGATCACGGCGTCGGTGTCGGGATCGTCGTTGAACATGCGCATCACGTCGATGTGCTTGAGGCCGTTGATCGGGTCGCCCCCGATGCCCACGGCACTGGACTGCCCGAGACCGATCTCGGTGAGCTGCGCCACCGCCTCGTAGGTGAGCGTGCCCGAGCGGCTCACCACCCCGATGCGGCCCTTGCGGTGGATGTGACCGGGCATGATGCCGATCTTGATTTCCTCGGGCGTGATCACGCCCGGGCAGTTGGGCCCAAGCATGAGCGTGCGCTTGCCTCCGGCGGCCTCCTTGGCCTTCATGCGGTTGCGCACCTCGAGCATGTCGCG
>CAILKA010000701.1 GCA_903834645.1 uncultured beta proteobacterium | reverse complement strand
CGCCGCCCGGGTTGGGAAAAGCGCTCGGCCTGCCCGGGGCTGCGGCGCGGCATGATGAAGCCCTGCGCGTCGGCGCGTGTCTGAGGGTCCGTGACCCACTTCCCCCATGAACCTCCCCACCCACGCCCAGGTCATCATCGTCGGCGGCGGCATCGCCGGCTGCTCCACCGCCTACCACCTCACCCGGCTCGGCATCACGGATGTGCTGCTGCTCGAGCAGGGCAAGCTCACGAGCGGCACCACCTGGCATGCGGCCGGGCTCATCGGGCAGATGCGCCCGAACCGCAACATGACGCGCATGAGCAAGTACGGCATCGAGCTGTACGCCACGCTCGAGGAGGAGACCGGCCTGGCCACCGGCTGGAAGCGCTGCGGCAGCGTGAACGTGGCGCGCACGCCCGAGCGCATGCAGGTGCTGCGCAAGCAGGTGGCATTGGCCCGGAGCTTCGGCGTCGAGGTGGAACTGATCACGCCGCGCGAGGCGGGCGAGCTCTACCCCGTGATGCGCACCGATGACCTGCAGGGCGCGATCTGGATCCCTGGAGACGGCAAGGCCAACCCGGCCGACCTGTGCATGTCGCTGGCCAAGGGTGCGCGCAACCGCGGGGCGCGGATCGTGGAGGGCATGGAGGTCACGGGCGTGATCGTGGAGGAGGGGCCCGCAGGCCCGCGCGCGGCCGGGGTGCGCGTGCGCCCGACCGGTGCGGGTGCCGATGAAGAGGTCGAGATCCGCTGCGAGACGCTCGTGAACTGCGCCGGGCAGTGGGCGCGGCAGTTCGGCGCGATGGCCGGGGTGACGGTGCCGCTCTATCCGGCCGAGCACTTCTACATCGTCACCGAGCGCATCGAGGGCGTGCACCCGATGCTGCCGGTGATGCGTGACCCCGACGGTTTCATCTACTACAAGGAGGAGGTGGGTGGCTTGCTGATGGGCGGCTTCGAGCCGGTGGCCAAGCCCTGGCGCGTGGACCCGATCCCGAGCACCTTCCAGTTCCAGCTGCTCGGTGAGGACTGGGACCAGTTCGAGATCCTGATGACGAACGCCATCCACCGCACGCCGTGCCTGGAGACGGCGCGCGTGAAGATGCTGCTCAACGGGCCGGAGAGCTTCACGCCCGATGGCAACTTCATCCTGGGCGAGGCGCCCGAGCTGCGCGGCTGCTTCGTGTGCGCGGGCTTCAATTCGGCGGGCATCGCCAACTCGGGCGGCGCGGGCGCGCTGATCGCGCAGTGGATCGCCGCGGGCGAGCCGCCGGGTGACCTCTGGGACGTGGATATCCGCCGCTTCGGCCCACACCTGGCCAACCGCCGGGGCCTGGCCGAACGCACGGGCGAGACCCTTGGGCTGCACTACGCGATGCGCTGGCCGCGCCAGGAGCTGCAGACCACGCGGCCGCTGCGCACGAGCCCGCTCTACGACCTGCTGGCCGGCTCGGCCCGGCCTGGGCCGCACGGCACCCGGCCGGCCGAGTTCGGCAGCAAGAACGGTTGGGAGCGGGCGAACTACTTCCGCCCGGCCGGCACCGAGCGGCCGGCCGACACGCTCGGCCGCCCGGGCTGGCTGGACTGGGTGATCGAGGAGCAGCGCGCCACGCGCGAGGCAGTAGCCATCTACGACCAAAGCTCGTTTGGCAAGCTGCTGCTGCAGGGGCGCGACGCGTGGGCGGTGCTGCAGCGGCTGTGCGCGAACGACCTCGCGCCGCTGCGGCTGCCGCCCGGGCCTGTGGCGGGCGCCACCCGCATGGTCTACACGCCCATGCTCAACGCGCGCGGGGGATTCGAGAGCGACCTCACCGTGATGGCGCTGGCGCACGACCGCTTCCTGCTCGTCACCGGATCGGCCCAGCCCGTGCGCGACGCCGACTGGATCACGCGCCACATCCGCTTGGGCGAGCACGCCGTGCTCACCGACGTGACGCCGATGTGGAGCGTGCTGGGCGTGATGGGGCCGAGAGCGCGCGAACTGCTCGCGCGCGTGAGCCCGGACGATCTCTCTCCCGCGGGTCTGAAGTTCGCCCACACGCGCGAGATCGACCTCGGCCACGCACGGGTGCGCGCCGCACGCATGGCCTACGTGGGCGGGCCGGGCTTCGAGCTCTACGTGTCGGTGGAGGTGACACGTCACGTCTACCTTGCCCTGATGCAGGCGGGGGCAGACCTCGGCGTGCGCGACGCGGGCTACTACGCGCTCGACGCCCTGCGCATCGAGGCGGGCCGCCGTGCGTGGGGAGCCGAGCTCGGGCCCGACGAGACGCCCTTCGAGGCGGGGCTGGAATTCGCAGTGCGGCAGGACAAGGCCGACGACTTCATCGGGCGCGAGGCGCTGCGTGCCGCGGCCGGGCAGCCGCTGCGCAAGAAGCTCGTCACGGTGGTGCTCGACGAACCGGCCGCCTACGCCTGGGGCGGCGAGACGCTCAGCCTCGATGGCCAGCCCACGGGCGAGCTGAGTTCGGTGGGCTGGAGCCTGAATGCCGGGAGCTGCGTGGGCCTGGGCTATGTGCGCGGTCCAGCCGCACAGGCTGTGCACGCGGGCACGCCAGTGGTGGTCGACCTGTGGGGGGAGGCGGTCTCAGCGCAGGCCTGGGACCGTTGGCCGCCTGCGACCGCAGGCTGAGAGGTTCGGGCTACTCGCCCAGCAGCGCCTTGTCGCTGATGGCCCGCGCCGAATTCGGGCCCAGGCCGTAGGCGGCCAGCTGCGTGGAGCCGGCGTCGGCAGGAGGCGCCTTGGCAGCGGCCTCCATGGTGCGGTCAGGTGCCACGTGCAGCACGTCGGCGCGCGCGGCCAGGCCGCGCACCTGCGCGGCCGGCAGCACCGCCACGACGGTGGCAATCGACGCGTCGTGGGAGACGACGTTGCCCCCGCGCTGGGTGATGTCCTTGCGCGCCTCGGCCAGGTCGGCGCTGCGGCGCTGGCCGGTGACGACCACGCGCACCCAGCGCTGGCCGGCGGCTTCGCGCAGCCAGGGCTGGCGAGTGGGCTTGGCGGCGT
>CAILKA010000700.1 GCA_903834645.1 uncultured beta proteobacterium | reverse complement strand
GTGGACGATCGCGCCATCCAGCCGGCGCTGGTGGCGGCGAGGCTGGCCCAGGGGGAGATGCTCGGCATGGCCCAGACCCTGGAGCTCATCGAGCGCGGACGGCACGGCGTGGAGGTCTGGACAAGCGAGGCGCTGGCCACTGCGCGCATCGAGGGCGAAAGCCTGGAGCTGCACTCGGTTCGGGCCTCGGCGGCCCGGCGTCTGGGCTTGACGGATCGCGCAGACCCCGCCCGCCGCCAGGCCCGCACCGAGGCCACGCTCGACGTGGTGGAGGCCGCCACGCACAGGCCCGAGCAGCCCCTGAGCGCGCAGATGCTGTTCAACTGGCAGGCGGCGCTCTTCCCGACGGGCCGCAGCGGGGTGAGACCCATTGCCACCGGGCGGTGGCGTGACCACACCGACCCCATGCAGATCGTCACGCCCCGCCTGGGCAAGCCCGACCTCGTGCACTACGAGGCCCCCCCCTCGCAACGTGTGCCGGCCGAAATGGCCCGACTGCTGGGCTGGTTCAACGATCCCGCGCCCATGGACGGCCTGGTTCGCGCGGCCATCGCCCATGCGTGGTTCGAGGCCATCCATCCCTTCGAGGACGGCAACGGACGTATCGGACGCGCCCTGGCGGAGCGTGCCGTCGTGCGCGACCAGCCCGCCAGCGCGCGCCTGTTCAGCCTGTCTGACGCACTGTGGCTGCACCGCAAGGACTACTACGCCGAACTCGAGGCGCTGACAGGCTCACCCCGGCTCGACGCCACGCGCTGGGCCAGCTGGTTCCTCGACCGGCTGCGCGATGCCTTCGTCGAGAGTGTGTCCAGGATGCAGGCCGCCGTGGCCCGCCAGCGCTTTCACCGCGACATCGAGGGCCGGCACCCCGCCCTCTCGCGTACCCAGCGCAAGGCCCTGGACCGCCTCTTCGAAGCCGCACCTGACGAGTTCACGGCCGGACTGAGCACGCGGGCCTATGTGAGCCTGACGGGTGTCTCGCGTGCCACGGCCTACCGCGAGCTGACCGCGCTCGTCGAGTGCGGGCTGCTGGAGGTCTTGGGCCAAGGCCGCGCCACGCGCTACCGGCTGCGCTGCGGCTGAGGTCACCCGGCCGCCCCACACTTCATGGCATGCCGAACCGGCGCTGGATCTGCCACCTCGACATGGACGCCTTCTACGCGTCCGTGGAGCTGCTGCGCTACCCCGAACTGCGAGGCCAGCCGGTGGTGATCGGCGGCGGGCGGCGCCACCAGCCCGAGCGGCTGGCAGATGGCACACGGCGCTTCGCCACGCTGCACAGCTACGCGGGCCGCGGCGTGGTCACCACCGCCACCTACCCGGCCCGCGACTTCGGCGTGCACTCCGGCATGGGGCTGATGAAGGCGGCGGCGCTGTGCCCGCAGGCGGTGCTGCTGCCGGTGGACTTCGACGAGTACCGGCGCCACTCGCGCGCCTTCAAGGCAGCCGTGGCCGAGATCGCCCCGGTGATCGAGGACCGCGGCATCGACGAGATCTACATCGACCTCACGGATGTGCCCGGCGCACAGGAGGCCGTGGCCCACGACCCGCACGGGGGCGTGCGCGCGCTGGCGCAGGAGATCCGCACCAACGTGCTGCGCCGCACCGGGCTGACCTGCTCGGTGGGCGTGACGCCCAACAAGCTGCTGAGCAAGATCGCCTCGGAGCTCGACAAGCCCGACGGCCTGACGGTGCTGACCGAGGCCGATCTCGCCACGCGAATCTGGCCGCTGGCCGCGCGCAAGGTCAACGGCATCGGCCCCAAGGCCGCCGACAAGCTGCTGGCCCTGGACGTGCACACGGTGGGCGATCTGGCGGCGCGGCCGCGCGCCGAGCTCATCGAGGCCTTCGGCCGCAGCTACGGGGCCTGGCTGCACGAGGTGGCCCACGGGCGCGACGACCGCCCCGTGGTGACGCACAGCGACCCCGTCTCCAGCAGCCGCGAGACCACCTTCGAGCGCAACCTGCACGCCGTGCGCGACCGCGCCGAGCTCGGCGAGATCCTCACCCGGCTGTGCACGCAGGTGGGGCTGGACCTGCAGCGCAAGGGCTGGCGCGCCCGCACCATCGGCATCAAGCTGCGCTTCGAGGATTTCCGCACCGTCACGCGCGACCTCACGCTCGCCAGCCCCACGGCCGATGCACGCGACATCCGCCAGGCCGCCGGGCAGTGCCTCAAGCGCGTGGAACTCCAGCAGCGGCTGCGGCTGCTGGGCGTGCGCGCCTCGGGCCTGACCCGGGCCGTCGAGCCGCTCCACTAGACTTCGCGCCGAACACCCCAGCACCCACGCGACCGGCCGGAGGACCCCACCCATGACCGTCATCACGAACATCGAGGACCTGCGCGTGCTCGCGCAGGCCCGCGTGCCGCGCATGTTCTACGACTACGCCGACTCCGGCTCGTGGACTGAGGGCACCTACCGCGCCAACGAGAGCGACTTCCAGAAGATCAAGCTGCGCCAGCGCGTGGCCGTGAACATGGAGGGCCGCACCACCGCCGCGAAGATGGTGGGCATCGACATGAAGATGCCCGTGACCATCGCCCCCACGGGCCTCACGGGGATGCAGCATGCAGACGGCGAGATCCTCGCCGCCAAGGCGGCCGAGAAGTTCGGCGTGCGCTTCACCCTCTCCACGATGAGCATCTGCTCCATCGAGGACGTGGCCGCGCACACCACGCAGCCCTTCTGGTTCCAGCTCTACGTGATGCGCGACCGCGACTTCATCGAGCGCCTCATCGACCGCGCCAAGGCCGCGAAGTGCGACGCGCTCGTGCTGACGCTGGACCTGCAGATCCTCGGCCAGCGCCACAAGGACCTGAAGAATGGCCTATCCGCCCCGCCGAAGCTCACGCTGGCCAACATCGCCAACATGATGACCAAGCCGCGGTGGTGCCTGGGGATGCTCGGCACGCAGCGGCGCCAGTTCGGCAACATCGTGGGCCACGTGAAGGGCGTGACCGACATGGCCAACCTCGGCGCCTGGACGGCGCAGCAGTTCGACCCGCGCCTGAACTGGGGCGACGTGGAGTGGATCAAGAAGCGCTGGGGCGGCAAGCTCATCCTCAAGGGCATCCAGGATGTGGAGGATGCGCGCCTGGCCGTCGACAGCGGCGCGGACGCGCTCATCGTGAGCAACCATGGCGGGCGCCAGCTCGACGGAGCCCAGAGCAGCATCGAGGCGCTGCCGGCCATCGCGGCCGAGGTGGGCTCGCGCATCGAGGTGCACATGGACGGCGGCATCCGCTCGGGCCAGGACGTGCTCAAGGCCTGGGCGTTGGGCGCGCGCGGCACGCTGATCGGGCGGGCCATGGCCTACGGCCTGGGCGCCCTGGGTGAGGCGGG
>CAILKA010000699.1 GCA_903834645.1 uncultured beta proteobacterium | reverse complement strand
CTTCCGACGCATCCGGCCAGTCGGGTCGAGGAATTGCTCCCACATCGCTGGACGCCGGCGGGCTGAGCGTCGTAGGCTTGACGGCCGCGGCCGTCAAGGTGAGTTGGCCGGACGCATACTTCTGCTCGCAGCCGAGGGGCTGCAGCCTTCTGCATCCGGCAAGAGGATCGCCTTCGACGGGGCGCGGCGAACGGTCACCTGCGGGCCCTTTGCCAGGACCGAAGAGCTCGTGGCCGGCTACTGGCTCTGGCAGGTCCGGGACATGGACGAGGCGGTGGCGTGGGCCAGGCGCTGCCCCCATCCGATGCCGGTTCCCAGCGAGATCGAGATCCGGCCGCTTGACGAGGCGGCCGATCTGGCTTGACCCTCCGCGCGCCCTCGGCGCAGGCCATGGAGCGGTGAGTGGCGAGGGGCTATGGCATGCGGCTGCCGTGACGGTGCTCAATTGCACGGTAGCGGTGTTCGGTGACGAAGGTCGTGAATGTCCGCATTGCAAGTCCAGCAGCGCGATCACAGACGTCGGATCCTTGAGTGGCGCACCTGCTCGCGGTGTCCTGCACCTTGCTCATGGCTTCCTGGGTGTCGCGTGCTCATCTTCAATTGCATCGCTACAGCCGGCCCGTCAACACCAGGATGAGCAGCACCAGCAGGATGACGCCCACCAGGCCGCTCGGTCCGTAACCCCATCCCCTGCTGTGGGGCCAGGCTGGAATGACACCCAGCAAGACCAGCACCAGAACGATCAACAGAATGGTTCCCAAGCCCATGGCGTGCCCCCCGTGCGTCCGTGACTTCCTCAACAAGACACCGTCTTGCTGCGATGAGCGTTCGGGACCTATGCCGACGCTCTCGCGTGAGACAGGCTTGACGATGCACCTGGTGCCAGGCGTTTCCGCTGAGGGCGATCAATCCTGGGCACCGCGTCACTCGCCTGGTGGGGCAGGCGCCTCGATCTGCCGCGTTGTCAGGTAGAGGTGCCACACGGCGAGGAACATCGCTGCAATGACCGGACCCAGGACAAAGCCATTGACGCCGAACACCACCATGCCGCCGAGCGTCGTGATCATGACCACATAGTCCGGCATGAGGGTGGCCCTGCCCACGAGCATGGGTCGCAGCATGTTGTCAACCAAGCCAATCACGAGCACGCCCCAGGCGGCCAGCGCGACGGCCTGCCAGATCGCGCCCGTGACCATGAACCAGATGGCAACGGGCAGCCATACCAGTGCGGCGCCAATGGCGGGCACCAGCGAGAGGAAGGCCATGACCACGGCCCACAGCAAGGCACCTCGGACTTCGAGGAACCACAAGGCCATGCCGCCCAGGGCGCCCTGTATCGCGGCCACCAGCAGATGGCCCCTGACGGTGGAGCTGATCACCTCGCCGAACTTGTGAAGCAACGCCCGCTTGTGCGCGGGCATGAGCGGGAGTTCGTGCCGGAGGACGGCGACGATGCGATCCCCATCGCGAATCATGAAGAAGGCCAGGTAGGGCGTGATGAGCAGGCCAGCGGCCAATTCGAAGGTGTTCTGCCCCAGGCTGAGGGCCTGGGCTGCGATGAATCCGCTGCCCTGCTCGAGCTTGGAGCTCAGGTGATGCTGCAAGACTTCAAAGTCGGCCAGCCCGACTCGCTTGAGCAGCGAGACCACCCATCCCGGCAGCGCGTCGAACACCGCACGAAAGTACGGCAACGGATTGGACTCGCCGGATTGCATGCGCGCAAGGAGTCCCGCCGTTTCGCGGGCCAGCATCACGCTCAAGACCGCAACGGGGATCACAACGCTCAGCAAGGCTATCGATGCCGTCAGCAGTGCTGCCAGGTTGCGCCGGTTCCTGAGACGACGCAGCAAATGGCGGTGCAGCGGCGCGAACAGCAGCGCAATGATCGCGCCCCACAGGAGCGGGCCATAGAGCGGAAGCAGGATCCAGACGAGAGCCACCGAGGCCGCCGCAAGCAGCATCAGCAACGCCCGGCGCTCCCGGGGAGGATGTGCACCTTCGTGAGGCCTCTTCATCGAGATGGCTGGAGGCAGGAACGTACGGGCGCTGCCCACCTATCGTTGTGGTCTGGCATCAGGCCGGATCTGCTTGGCTGCCTGCCGTGTGTGCTGAATCAGCCAGCAGGCGGTCGTATTCCTGGATGACCGTGGCATGGCATTCGCAGGCTCGATGCCCGAGCCCGATGCGATCCAGGATCTCGATGTCGCCGCGCGTGTAGCGGATCAGGCCAGCGGCCCTTAGCCGACCGGCGATCAGGGTCACGCTCTCACGGCGCACTCCCAGCATGCCGGCGAGCAGCTCCTGTGTCATCACGACGCTGTTGCCCTGCAGGAGGTGCAGGAGGTAGAGCAACCAGCCGCACACCTGCTGATCGACGGTGTGGTTGCGGTTGCACACGGCGGTGTGCGCAACCTGCGTGACCAGCGCCTGGGTGTAGCGAAGCAGCACGTTTCGTACCGGGTCGCACTGGTCAAACTCTTCCTGGAGTGTCGTCGCAGCGATGCGAAACCCCTGGCCTGCAACCAGCACCGAACCGATGCTGGCCTCAGTGTCTGCCTGCAGGAATATCGAGGTGCCGACGAGTCCGTCGTTGCCAACGACGGCGAATGCGGTGGACATGCCTTCTTCCGTCATGTGGAGCAACGCAGTGACTCCGCTGGTGGGGAAATACGCGTGTCGTTGGGGCTGACCCGCCGCGCACAGGACTTGCCCCGGCCTCAGTTCGACACGCTCCAGATGCTGCATCCAGCGCAGCCGGTCGGTTTCGGCCAGTGCTCCCAGGAGGCGGTTCTCACGCGGGTCACCGGGGTGATCCATGGCTGCGTTCCAGGCGTGGAGGGTTTGCACGGAACGCTTTGTAGGAGCCCGGCCGGGTGCTCCATTGCTGCCAGTCAATGCTGGGCGTACCCAGTGTTCGTTGACGAACGGAAGTCGAAGGCCGATGCGCGCAGATTGGCTCCCGTCATCAGCGGAATGCGAAAAGACTTTGTCCTGGCTGTGCGTTTGACAGGCGGGACAAATCGGGGCCGCTTCGGCGGTATTTTTTCAACTCAGCAAGGAGTCTTGAGATGAAGTGGGAACAGATCGAAAGTGATTGGAAAGCCTACAAGCCGCAGATGATCACGCAATGGAGCAAGCTGAATGACGAACAGCTGAACTCGATTGCGGGCAAGCGGGACAAGCTGGCCGCGAAGGTTCAGGAGCTGTACGCGGTCAGCAAGGATGAGGCCGAGCGCCAGATCAAGGCATTTGAAGATCACGCCAAGATGCCTGCGCCGGCCAAGGCAGCGACCGTCTAGCGAGCCGTGCTTTTCTCTCGGTTGAGACCTGTGGACGGGGTCTCGATCGGGAGTTTTTGCGTCTGCTTCGATCAGGCCCCGCGAGGCCCCAGCCCTGTGCCGATGAAGCGGCGTATCTCGTCGATCATCGCTTCAGGCTCGTCGACCCGGATCGAGTGGCTGCTGTGCTCGAAGATGCGCAGCCGCGCGTGCGGGATCAGGCGGGCGATCTCCTCGCTGAACTCGGGCGCGCAGATCCAGTCGTGCCTGCCGGCCAGCACGAGGGTGGGGGCGGTGATTCGCGGCAACTCGGGACGCAGGTCGAAGGTCTGCAGGAAGCCGCCGGGCGCGAAGGCCCGGTTGATGGCCTCGGGTGAGAGGATGCCGCGTGTGCGGGTGGCTGCGGCCGCGGCGGGGTCGTGCCGGCGCGCGTACATCGGGCCCATCACGTCGTAGTAGTGGCGCAGCTGCTCCAGGGTGCGCAGCTCACCAGCCCAGAGCTGCGCGCACACTGCCTGCTGCTCGGCCGTGCCCCGCGCGGCCACGATCTGGCGCGCCCGCGCGTTGAACCCGGCGTGGGCAGCGGTGACGAT
>CAILKA010000698.1 GCA_903834645.1 uncultured beta proteobacterium | reverse complement strand
TCACCACGGCGCTGATCCCGGGCAAGCCGGCGCCCAAGCTCATCACCGCCGAGATGGTGGCCACGATGAAGCCGGGCAGCGTGATCGTGGACATGGCCGCCGAGCAGGGCGGCAACTGCGAGCTCACGGTGCCGGGGCAGGCCGTGGTGCGCCATGGCGTGACGATCGTCGGCTACACCGATCTCGCCAGCCGGATGGCCAAGCAGAGCTCCACGCTTTACGCCAACAACCTGCTGCGCCTGACCGAGGAGCTGTGCAAGACGAAGGACGGCCAGGTCAACGTCAACTTCGAGGACGACGCCATCCGCGGCCTCACCGTCATCAGGAACGGCGAGATCACCTGGCCCGCGCCGCCGCTGAAGCTACCGGCAGCACCACCCAAACCGAAGCCGGCCGCCGCTGCGCCGGCGGCCAGGGGCCATGGGCATGGCGCGGGCGACCCCATGTCGGCCAAGACTCTCGCCATCGTGTTTGCGGTGGGAGCCGTGCTGTTCGCCCTGGTGGGCGCCTACGCGCCAGCGTCGTTCCTGTCGCACTTCACGGTGTTCGTGCTGGCCTGCTTCGTGGGCTACATGGTGGTGTGGAACGTCACGCCCTCGCTGCACACGCCACTGATGAGCGTGACCAACGCCATCAGCTCCATCATTGCCATCGGCGCCTTGGTGCAGGTGGCACCACCGCTCGATACGGCGGGCGCGGCCGACCGGCCCAACGTCCTGATACTGGCGATGGCGGTCGTGGCACTGGTGCTCACGGCCATCAACATGTTCGGCGGCTTCGCGGTCACGCGTCGCATGCTGGCGATGTTCCGCAAGTGAACCTGAGGCAGACAGGAACATGAGCGCAAGCCTCGCCACCGTCGCGTACATCGGCGCGACCATCCTCTTCATCCTCAGCCTGGGTGGCCTCTCGAACCCCGAGACGGCACGCCGCGGCAACCTGTTCGGCATGGTCGGAATGGCCGTCGCCGTGCTGGCCACCGTGCTGAGCCCGCGCGTCACTGCGGCAGGCATCCCGTGGATCGTCGGTGCGCTCGTGGTGGGCGGGGCCATCGGTCTCATCGCCGCCAAGAAGGTGCAGATGACGCAGATGCCCGAGCTGGTGGCGCTGATGCACAGCCTGGTGGGCCTGGCGGCCTGCCTGGTGGGCTTCGCGAGCTACGTCGACACCTCCACCGTGTTCCCGACGCCGGCCGAAAAGGCCATCCACGAGATCGAGATCTACGTCGGCATCCTCATCGGCGCCGTCACCTTCTCCGGCTCGATCGTGGCCTTCGGCAAGCTCTCCGGCAAGATCGGCGGCAAGCCGCTGCTGCTGCCTGCGCGCCACTGGCTCAATCTGGCCGGGCTGCTGGTCGTGATCTGGTTCGGCCGCGTGTTCCTCAACGCCCACAGCATCGACGCCGGCATGCTGCCGCTGCTCGTGATGACGGTGATCGCGCTGCTGTTCGGCATCCACATGGTCATGGCCATTGGCGGGGCCGACATGCCGGTGGTCGTCTCCATGCTCAACAGCTACTCGGGCTGGGCGGCGGCGGCCACGGGTTTCATGCTCAGCAACGACCTGCTGATCGTGGTGGGCGCGCTGGTGGGCTCCTCCGGCGCGATCCTGTCCTACATCATGTGCCGCGCGATGAACCGCAACTTCATCAGCGTGATCGCCGGCGGCTTCGGCACCGGGGGCGGTGCGCCCGCGGCAGCCGCCGGCGGCGAACAGCCGGCCGGCGAGGTGTCGCCGATCCTGGCGGCCGAAACCGCCGAGCTGCTGCGCGAGGCCAAGAACGTGATCATCGTGCCCGGTTACGGCATGGCGGTGGCACAGGCCCAGCACACGGTCTACGAGATCACCAAGCTGCTGCGCGAGATGGGCGTCAACGTGCGCTTCGGCATCCACCCGGTGGCCGGCCGCATGCCGGGCCACATGAACGTGCTGCTGGCCGAGGCCAAGGTGCCCTACGACATCGTGCTGGAGATGGACGAGATCAACGAGGACTTCCCGGAGACGGACGTCACCATGGTCATCGGCGCCAACGACATCGTGAACCCGGCAGCGCAGGACGACCCGACCAGCCCCATTGCGGGCATGCCGGTGCTGGAAGTCTGGAAGGCCAAGACCAGCATCGTCATGAAGCGCAGCATGGCCTCGGGCTACGCAGGCGTGGACAACCCGCTGTTCTACAAGGACAACAACCGGATGCTCTTCGGCGATGCGAAGAAGATGCTGGATGAGGTGCTGGTGGCGCTGCGGAGCTGAGTCTGGCAGCCTGCCGAAACCAGCCACGGAATCACGGAGCAACGATGCACTACATCATCTACGTCAGCCAGGCGAAAAAGCCGATGGATGCCGCCGAACTCGAGGCGCTCCTCTCCTTCAGCCGCGAAAGGAACACCGCGCGGGGCCTCACCGGCATGCTGATCTACCGGTATGCGGCCGACTCGGAAACCGGACGCTTCATCCAGATGCTCGAAGGCGACAAACGCGAGGTGCGCGCCCTGTACGACAAGATCCGTCGCGACAAGCGCCACCACACCATCCTCACGCTCGACGAAGGCGAGATCGAAGCTCGCATGTTCAGCGAGTGGGCCATGGGGTTCAAGAATGTCGACGACGCGCTACTTGCCGGGTTGCCTGG
>CAILKA010000697.1 GCA_903834645.1 uncultured beta proteobacterium | reverse complement strand
GTGCTGGCCTGGCTGCTGATGGGCAGCGTGCTGTATGCCCACTTCATGGTCGAGCACTACCGCGGGCACCATCCGCGCGCGGCCACCGACGAAGACCCGGCCAGCGCGCGCCGCGGCGAGAGCGTCTGGCGCTTCCTGCCGCGCACGGTGGTGGGGGGGTGGCGCAGCGCCTGGTCGCTGGAGGCGGCGCAGTTGCAGCGCCTCGGGCGAGGCTGGCTGCGCAGCCCGCTGGCTTGGGCCAGCGCGGTGCAGGCGGCCGGTCTCGCGGTGCTAGCGCTGGCGTGGGGCCCCAAGGCGCTGCTCTTCTGGATCGCGCAGGCGGCCTACGCGGTGCTGCTGCTGGAGACCATCAACTACATCGAGCACTACGGCTTGCGTCGCGGCCGCATGGGCGGGCGCCTCGAGCCCTTCGCCGTGGGACACGCCTGGAATGCCGACCACGCGTTGTCCAACGCGTTGCTCGTCAACCTGCAGCGCCACAGCGATCACCACATGCACGCCTGGAAGCCCTACGCGACCCTTCAGCCGCTTCCGGGGCCGCAGCTGCCCACGGGCTACTCGGGCTGCCTCTTCCTGGCCTGGGTGAGCCCGCTGTGGCTGCGCGTGATGGAGCCCCGACTCACAGCCGCCCTTTGCAGCCCGGCGCCCCGCAGCGGCAGCTGAGCCGGCCCTCGTGGTGGGTCTCGCCGTAGTCCACCGTGATTTCCTCGCCGGGCGAGATCGCGCGCAGCGCATAGAACTCCACGCGCCCCTGGCGAATGCACAGCCTCGCATTGGGCACGCAGGAGTGGTTGGTGTAGCGCATCGGATCGCTCGAGCGCGAGAAGTCGATGGCCTTGCGTGCCGACAGCTCGACGATCATGATCCGTTCGTGGCGGGTGGCTCGGATGCGCGCCTCGTTCACGCTGATGCTCTCGCCGCGAATCTCGCCGATCTTGCGCCGGGCCACGATGGCTTCGTCGGCAAAGGCCCCCAGGCCATCGATGCGGCTGGTCTCCACGCGGACGGCGTACTTCTGGTAAAGCGGCCGGGCGGCGGCGGTTGCGGCCGCCGGATTGTGGCTGGAGACCGGGCCGGTCTCTGGCCCTGGCGGTGTTGTGTTCAAGCTTCCCCACTCGGCAAGCTCACCGGGGCGGCGGGCTTCCAGCCGCGCTTGCGGTGCTCGACCGTGACGAAGGTTCGAATGCCTCCGCGCACGAACCAGTCGGCGTGGATGCGCGCGAAGCGCGGCGCGATCGCCTGCAAGAGGTCGCTCATGATGGCGTTGGTCACCTTCTCGTGAAAGGCGCCCTCGTTGCGGTAGCTCCAGAAGTATTGCTTCAGGCTCTTGGTTTCCACGCACCACTTGTCGGCAACGATCTCGATCGTGAACTTGGCGAAGTCGGGCTGGCCGGTCAGCGGGCACAGGCACGTGAATTCCGGGACCTCGAAGCGGATCGCGTAGTCGCGCTCCGGCGCCGGGTTCGGGAACACGTCGAGCTGACGGCTCGGGGCGCTGGGGGGCACGTCGGGCTTGGCGCGTTGGCGCGGGGTCGCAGCAGGCATCTGGCAGGGCAGTCGGGAAAACCTCGAATGCTATCATCGCGCCTCGTCAATGCGCTTGAAATTGACGTAAAAAGTCAATCAAAACAATGAGTTAGGTAGGGTTGCCGGGTCGCCTTCCGGTGCCCGATCCCCATGCGCCTGAACCAGATCAAGCTCGCCGGCTTCAAGTCCTTCGCCGAGCCCACCACGTTCCAGCTCCCCGGCCAGCGGGTGGGTGTGGTCGGGCCCAACGGATGCGGCAAGTCCAACATCATGGACGCCGTGCGCTGGGTGCTGGGCGAGAGCAAGGCGAGCGAGCTGCGCGGCGAGTCGATGCAGGACGTGATCTTCAACGGCTCGGGCCAGCGCAAGCCTGCCAGCCGTGCCAGTGTCGAGCTCGTCTTCGACAACTCCGATGGCCGCGCGGGCGGGCCCTGGAACGCGTTCCAGGAGATTGCGGTGAGGCGCGTGCTCACCCGCGACGGCACCAGCAGCTACTCGATCAACAACCAGACCGTGCGCCGCCGCGACGTGCAGGATGTCTTTCTCGGCACCGGCCTGGGCCCGCGCGCCTACGCGATCATCGGCCAGGGCACGATCAGCCGGATCATCGAGTCGCGCCCTGAGGAGCTGCGCCTGTTCCTCGAGGAGGCAGCGGGCGTGTCCAAGTACAAGGAGCGCCGCCGCGAGACGGAGAACCGGCTCAAGGACACGCGCGAGAACCTCACGCGGGTGGAGGACATCCTGCGCGAGCTCGAGGCGAACCTGGGCAAGCTCGAGCGCCAGGCGGAGGTCGCGGCGCGCTACACCGCCCTGCAGGACCAGGCCACGCTGAAGCAGCATCAGCTGTGGTTCCTGCGCCACCGAGACGCCACCGACGAGGAGGCGCGCGTGCAACGCGCCACGGCCGAGGCCGTCACGGCTCTCGAGGCGCGAACTGCCGAGCTCCGCCACGGCGAGTCCGAGCTGGAGACGGTGCGCCAGGCCCACTATGGGGCCGGCGACCGGCTGCACCTCGCGCAGGGGGCTCAGGCCGAGGCGGCGCTGCAGGTGAGCCGCCTGGAGGAACGCATCCGATACGTCGTGGACAGCCGTGAGCGCGTGCAGCAGCGCATTGCCGAGCTGCGCGCGAGCAATGCCCAGTGGGCACAGCGCCAGGACGAGGCCAGGGCGGGTCTCGAGGACGTGACGCAGCGCATCGAGCAGGCCCAGGAACACGGGGAGCTGCTGGGTGCGCAGGCCGAAGAGCTGGGCGCGGCCTTGCCGGCGCAAGACGATGCCTGGCGTCAGGCGCAATCGGCCGTGAGCGAGCAGCGCCTGCAGGTCGCGCAGGTTCAGCAGCAGATCCAGCTTCTCGCCGCACAGAGCCGCAGCCTCGACGAGCAGGAGCGCCAGCTGCAGGGGCGGCGCGAGCGACTCGTGGCCGAGCGCCACGCGTTGGCGCCGCCGGACACCGTACGCCTGGAGCAGCAGCGTGCCTCCTTCGAGGCGGCACAGGCAGCGCGCGAGGCTGCCGAAGCGCGCCTGCACGTCTTGCAGGAGGAGTTGCCCGCCCTGGACGAGCGGCGGCGCGAGCAGCAGGCCCAGGCCAACCACGAGAGCGCGCGCCAGGCCGAGATCGCAGCGCGGCTGGGGGCCTTGCGCGCCCTGCAGGAGAAGGTGCAGACCGAAGGCCGCCTGCAGCCCTGGCTGGCCCGGCACGGCCTGCAGGGGCTGGCCGGCCTGTGGACGCGCCTGCACGTGGAGCCTGGCTGGGAAGCGGCGCTGGAATCGGCGTTGCGCGAGCGACTGAACGCGCTCGAGATCTCCCGCCTCGACACGGTCCGGGCCTTTGCCACCGACGCACCACCCGCGCGGCTGGCCTTCTACCACGCGCCCGTGGCCGTCACGCCGCCGCCCCAGCGGCCGCTGCCGCGCCTGGCCGACAAGCTGCGCCTGGGGGACGCGTCACTGAGCGCCCTGCTTACCGAATGGCTGGAGGGCGTGTACACGGCCGCCACGCTCGAGGAAGCGCTCGCGCAGCGTGCCTCGCTCGCCCCGGGCGAGTCGATCCTCACGCCTGAGGGGCATACCGTGTCGCTGCACGCGGTGGCCTTCTACGCGCCTGACTCCGAGCAGGCGGGTATGTTGGCGCGCGCGCAGGAAATCGAGAACCTCGACCGCCAGCTGCGTGCCCAGGCCCTGCTGTCGGAGGATGCCCGTGCCGCGCTCGTCCGGCTGGACGCTGCCTTCACCGAAGGCTCTCAGCAGCTCGCCCAGGCCCGGCGCGAGGCGACCGAGGCGCAGGCTCGGGCCCACCAGCTTCAAGTCGAGTTGCTGCGCCTGACCCAGCAGGCCGAGGCGGCGCAGTCGCGTCGCACCCAGCTGGGCCAGGACCTCGACGAGATCGATGCCCAGGTCGCAGCCTGGGAGGTGCGCCGGGAGGAGGAGCAGGGCCGCTTCGACGAGCTCGACATCCAGCTCGGCACAGAGCAGGAACGTCTGGCCGATTGCGAGGAAGTCGCCATCGGGGCCGAGCGTCGGCTGGCCGAGGCGCGCCAGCAGCATCGCTCGCGCGAGCGCGAGGCGCAGGAGGCAGCCTTCGAGGTGCGTGCGCTGAATGCCCGCGCGCAGGAGCTCCAGCGTGAGATCCAGACGGCCGAGGAGCAGGCCCGCCAGGCCACACAGGCCGGTGCGCAGCTCGAGATCGAGCTGGGCACCCTCGACAACGAGGCGGCCCAGGCCGGCTTGCAGGAGGCGCTGGCGCTGCGCCTGGAGCGCGAGCGCGCGCTGGCCTCAGTGCGCAGCGAGTACGACGACCTGAGCGCCAGGCTCCGTGCGGCCGAGGAGCAGCGGCTCGTGATGGAGCGCAGCCTGGATCCGCTGCGCGAGCGCATCCAGTCGCTGCAACTCCAGGCCCAGGCCGCCCGACTGGGCGGTGGCCAGTACCTGGAGCAGCTCACGGCGGCCCAGGTGGACCTGCAGGCGGTGGCTGCGAGCATCGAGCAGGGGGGCGTGCGGGCGGCCGGACTGCAAGGCGAGATCGATCGCCTGCAGCGTGAGGTGGCCGCACTCGGCCCGGTGAACCTGGCCGCATTGCAGGAACTGGCCGAGGCGCGCGAACGCAAGGGGTTCCTGGATGCGCAGCACGCCGACCTGCTCGAGGCGATCACGACGCTGGAGAACGCGATCCGCCGCATCGACCTGGAGACGCGGGACCTGCTGCGCCAGACCTTCGACCAGGTCAACGACCACTTTGGCCGCCTGTTTCCCACGCTCTTCGGCGGCGGCTCGGCACGCCTCGTGATGACGGGCGACGAGATCCTCGACGCGGGCGTGCAGGTGATGGCGCAGCCTCCGGGCAAGCGCAACTCCACGATCCACCTGCTGTCCGGCGGCGAGAAGGCGCTCACTGCGATTGCGCTCGTGTTTGCCATCTTTCACCTCAATCCAGCCCCGTTCTGTCTCCTCGACGAGGTGGATGCGCCGCTGGACGACGCCAACACCGAGCGCTACGCCCGGCTCGTCAATGAGATGAGCCAGGGCACGCAGTTCCTGTTTATCAGCCACAACCGCATCGCGATGGAGATGGCCGAGCAGCTGATCGGCGTGACGATGCAGGAGCAGGGCGTCTCGCGCATCGTGGCGGTGGACATGCAGGCGGCCGTCGGCCTGGCCGAGGCCGCCTGAGGTGGCTGGAGGTACCGCGGTGACGATGACCACCGCCTTGCTCGGCCTCGCGGCGATCGTGCTGCTGGCGGTGCTGGCGCACGGCTGGTGGAGCGTGCGCCGCGCCTCGCCGCGCCAGGCTGCCCCCGAGCTCATGGCCGAGCGCGTCGAGCCGGAGCTGGGCGCCGAGCCGACCTCCGCGGCCCTCGCAGAGGCCACCGAGGCCGGCCCCGAGCTGGACACCCCGCCCATGGGGCTACCCGCCACCCGGCTCGCTGCCTGCCTGGACGCCCTGATCGACGCCATCGTCCCGCTTGCCGTCGAGGCGCCTGTTCCCGGCGAGCTTGCGCTGGCGCACCTGCCAGCGAGCCGGCGCGCCGGCAGCAAGCCGTTGCACGTGGAGGGGCTCGAAACCCAAAGCGGCCAGTGGGAAGTGCCCGCTCCGGGACGGCTGTATAGCGAGTTCCAGGCAGGGGTGCAGCTGGCCAACCGCGGGGGTGCGCTCAACGAGATCGAGTACTCCGAATTCGTGCAGAAGGTCCAGGCCTTCGCCGAGGGTGTGGGCGCCATGGCCGACTTTCCCGACATGCTGGAGGTGGTGGCGCGCGCGCGTGAGCTCGATGAGTTCGCCAATCCGCTGGACGCCCAGATCACACTCACGCTGCGTGCACGCACGGTGCCGTGGTCGGTGGGCTATGTGGTGCAGTGTGCGGCCCGCCATGGCTTCGTCCCAGGCGTGCTGCCGGGCCGGCTCGTCGTGCCGGCTGCCGAGGAGGGGGCGCCGCCCGTGCTGGTGCTCGGCTTCGACCCGCAGGCGGCGCTGGCCGACGACCCGCAGGCTGCTGCGTTGCGAGAGGTGGTGCTGAGCCTGGACGTGCCCCAGACCGCGCGCGCGAGCGAGCCGTATCCGTTGTGGTACCGGGTGGCCACGGAGCTCGCCTCGGAGCTGGAGGCTCTCCCGGTGGACGACGCGGGCCGCCCCGTCACCCTGGGCGATTTCGACGCCATCGGGCGTCAGCTCGAGCAGCTGTACCGCGCGCTCGAATCGCGCGACCTGGCCGCCGGCAGTGCTGCCGCCAGGCGCCTGTTCAGCGGATGAGCGAGC
>CAILKA010000696.1 GCA_903834645.1 uncultured beta proteobacterium | reverse complement strand
GGGCGTGGAGACGTGCTCGCGGACGCGGGTGCCCGGGCTTTGCCGGCGGGACAACCCCAGCGTCTGGTGGAGCCTGCAATGTCGCCTGCTCCAGCAGAGCTCCCGGCCGCGCCACCGTCGAGCGGGCTGCCGTCTGGCGCGGCGACTGCCTCCCACGTCCCAGGCTCGAGCGCGCAGCAGGTCACCACTGTCGCCAACGATGCCTGGCTGGGTCCGCTGGGCGGATCAGACGCGATCGATCCTGTGGATGTGCCGGCCGAGGATGGCGACCAGGCGTCCGAGCCCCCGGGCCCCTCTCCGTCCAGGTTGGCCTCGCCAGATCCGCTCGATCCGCTGGACATCTCGCCCGACAGCGCCCGCCCGCTTTCCGTGGCGGAACAGCCGCAGCGTGGCATCTACGTTGCCGTGTTCCAGGGGATGGTCTCGCTCAGCAATGGACTGGGTGAGGTGACGGTGGGTGCGGGTCAGGGAGCCTTCGCTCCGCTGCTGCCCACGGCGGCGCCGCGCGCGCTTGCCGCTTCGCCCATCTTCATGGAGCGCGACCTTGACCTGGAGCGCTCGCGCCTGTATCCGGAGATGTGCGTGCGTTGAGTTCGCTGGCGCATCGGTGACAATGAAGCGCCGGGTAGTCATGGCCGAATCGGTCATCCCGGTGTGTCCTTATCGACCCAGGAGGGGTCGCCAGATCGGCCCGTACCCCGTGACGCTTCCTGCCCTGACGATTACCCGCCCGGACGACTGGCACCTGCACCTGCGAGATGGCGCAGCACTTTCGGCTGTCGTGCCCCACACCGCACGGCAGTTCGCCCGCGCGATCGTCATGCCCAACCTCAAGCCGCCAGTCGTCACGGCGGCCCAGGCGCAGGCCTACCGCGAGCGCATCCTCGCGGCCTGCCCGCCCGAGGCGGCCTTCGAGCCGCTGATGACGCTGTACCTGACCGACCTCACCCCGCCCGAGGAGATCCGGCGCGCGCGCGAGGCGGGCGTCGTGGCGCTCAAGCTCTACCCGGCCGGCGCCACCACGAACAGCGACTCGGGCGTCACGGACGTGCGCCGCACCTACCGCACCCTCGAGGCGATGCAGCGCGAGGGGCTGCTGCTGCTCGTGCACGGCGAAGTGACCGACTCCGAGATCGACATCTTCGATCGCGAGGCCGTTTTCATCGATCGCGTGATGCAGCCGCTGCGGCAGGATTTTCCCGAGCTCAAGGTCGTCTTCGAGCACATCACCACGAAAGAGGCGGCGCAGTACGTGGCAGGTGCCGATGCCCTGACCGCGGCCACCATCACGGCCCACCACCTGCTCTACAACCGCAACGCGCTCTTCGTGGGCGGGCTGCGCCCGCACTACTACTGCCTGCCGGTGCTCAAGCGCGAGGTGCACCGCCAGGCGCTCGTGCAGGCGGCCACCTCGGGCAGCCCGAAGTTCTTCCTCGGTACCGACAGCGCGCCGCACGCGGCCGTGCTCAAGGAGCAGTCGGTGTGCGGGGCGGGCTGCTTCACGGCACCTGCCGCGCTCGAGCTCTATGCCGAGGCCTTCGAGGGGGCCGGTGCCCTCGATCGGCTGGAGGCCTTCGCGAGCTTCCATGGTGCGGACTTCTACGGCCTGCCGCGCAACGCCGGCACCGTGACGCTCGAGCACGCCGATTGGCAGCTGCCCGAGGAGATGCCCTTCGGCGAGGCGACGATCAAGCCCCTGCGCGGCGGCGAGACGTTGCGCTGGCGGCTGCGGCATCCCTAGTCGGCAGCGGGGTATTCCCTGCGAGATCCGAGGGCAACTGTGCGCCTGCCTTCTTGAATTCGGCGCGCCCGCCCTAACATCTCGCACTGTCGTCAACCAAGCGTCGCCGCAAAGGAGCGGCCCCGCCATGAAGCGC
>CAILKA010000695.1 GCA_903834645.1 uncultured beta proteobacterium | reverse complement strand
CGCGCATGCACATCCTGGGTTGCATGCAAGAAGCGGTGGGCGAGCGCAAGGCTGAAGTCAGCCAGTTTGCGCCGCGCCTGTACACCATGAAGATCAACCCGGAGAAGATCCGCGACGTGATCGGCAAGGGCGGCGCCACCATCCGCGCGCTGACGGAGGAAACGGGCTGCACGATCGACATCGGCGAAGACGGCACGATCACGATCGCTTCCACCGAGGCCGAGAAGGCCGAGTTCGCCAAGAAGCGCATCACCGAGATCACGGCCGAGGCCGAGATCGGCAAGGTCTACGAAGGCCCGGTCACCAAGATCCTGGACTTCGGCGCCCTCATCAACATCCTGCCCGGCAAGGACGGCCTGCTGCACATCAGCCAGATCGCCTTCGAGCGCGTGGAGAAGGTCGAGGATTACCTGCAGGAAGGCCAGATCGTCAAGGTCAAGGTGCTCGAGACCGACGAGACGGGCCGCATCAAGCTGTCCATGAAGGCCCTGCTCGACAAGCCCGAGGGCTGGGTCGACGAGGATCGTGGCCGCGGTGACCGTGGCGATCGGGGGGACCGCGGCGATCGCGGGCCCCGCCGTGACCGTGGCGATCGTGGGGACCGCCCGCGTCGTGAGCCGCGCGAGCCCCGTGAGGCGCGCGAGGGGGGTGACGCCGGCACTGCCGCGTCGAGCGAGCCGGCAGCGGCACCCGCCGCCTCCGACACGCCGCGTCAGCCTTCCGGCGACTGAGAATCGCCACGGCGCTGCGTGCGAACGCGGTGCCTGCGAGGATGCGATGAAGGCGATCGAGATCACCCAGCCTGGTGGCCCGGAAGTGCTCGTGCCGTGCCTGCGGCCCGAGCCGGTGGCGGCTGGCGGCGAGATGCTCGTGGCGGTGCACGCCAGTGGCGTGAACCGCCCGGACGTGCTGCAGCGCAAGGGGCTCTATCCGATGCCCCCCGGCGTGTCGGACCTGCCTGGCCTGGAGATTGCCGGCACGGTGGCCGGCGGGGATCCGGCTGAGCTCGCGGCGGCAGGCTGGCGCATCGGTGACCGCGTCTGCGCGCTCGTGGCTGGTGGAGGCTACGCCGAGCGCTGCGTGGCGCCGATCGGCCAGTGCCTGCCGGTGCCCGCGGGCCTGTCGGACATCGAGGCTGCAGCGCTGCCCGAAACCTTCTACACCGTCTGGCAGAACGTGTTCGAGATCGCGCGGCTGCAGCCCGGCGAGACCCTCCTGGTGCAAGGCGGCTCCAGCGGCATCGGCGTGACCGCGATCGCTCTGGCCAAGGCCCTGGGCAGCCGCGTGATCGTCACGGCGGGTACCGACGAGAAGTGCGCTGCCTGCGTCGCCATCGGCGCCGACCACGCCATCAACTACCGCACGCAGGATTTCGCCGCCGAGGTGCTGCGCCTGACCGACGGCCGCGGCGCCGACGTGATCCTCGACATGGTGGCGGGCGACTACATCGGGCGCGAGTTGCGCTGCGTCGCAGACGACGGGCGCATCGCCCTGATCGCGGTGCAGGGCGGCACGCGCAGCGAGATCGACGCGGGTCTGGTGCTGCGCAAGCGTGTGGCCCTCACGGGCTCGACGCTGCGGCCGCGCTCGGTGGCCTACAAGACCCTGATCGCCCGTGCGCTGCGCGAACGTGTGTGGCCGCTCGTCGAATCCGGGCGCATCAAGCCGGTGATTCATCGCGTGTTCCCGGCCGCGCAGGCTGCAGCCGCGCACGCGCTGATGGAATCGAGCGCGCACGTGGGCAAGATCGTGCTCCAGTGGCAGGAGGCGTGATGAGCCGCCGGGCACTGGTCGTGGGCAACTGGAAGCTGAACGGCAGCCGCAGCGCCAACGCGCAGTTGCTGGCTGCCGTGCTCCAGGCGCGCCCCTTTGGCTGCGATGCGGCGGTGTGCGTGCCCTTTCCGTACCTGCCCGAGACGGCGGTGACGCTGGCCGGCAGCGACCTGCGCTGGGGTGCACAGGACTGCTCTGCGCATGATTCGGGGGCCTACACGGGCGAGGTGTCCGCGGCAATGCTCGCCGAGTTCGGCTGCCGCTACGCGATCGTGGGCCACTCCGAACGGCGCGCGCTGCACGGCGAGACTGACCAGCTCGTGGCCGACAAGGCGCGGGCGGCGCTCGCACACGGCATAACCCCGAGCGTGTGCGTGGGCGAAACGCGCGAGCAGCGCGAGGCCGGCCAGACCGACGCAGTCGTCAAGCGCCAGTTGTCGGCGGTGATCCATGCGCTGGCGCACTGTGCCGGTGAGATCGTCGTGGCCTACGAGCCTGTGTGGGCGATCGGCACCGGGCTCACGGCCACGCCTGAGCAGGCACAGGCGGTGCACGCGCTGCTGCGCGCGCAGTTGCGCGCGGCCACCGCCCGCGCCGATGCGATGACGCTGCTGTACGGCGGCAGCGTCAAGCCTGACAACGCCGCTGCGCTCTTTGCGCAGCCCGACATCGACGGCGGACTGATCGGCGGCGCTTCGCTGAAGGCTGCCGATTTCATCGCCATCTGCCGCGCCGCCGGCTGAAACGTATTCGAGTTCCCTGGAGTCCTTCGATCATGCAAGTCTGGTTGACCCTCATCCTCGTCGTGCAGCTGCTGTCCGCGCTGGTCATGATTGGCCTGGTGCTGGTGCAGCACGGCAAGGGTGCCGACATGGGAGCATCGTTTGGCAGCGGTTCTTCGGGCAGCCTCTTCGGTGCCACGGGCAGCGCGAACTTCCTGTCGCGTTCCACCGCGGTGTGCGCGACCGTCTTCTTCCTGTGCACGCTCGCACTGGCCTTCGCGGGCTCGGCAGGCGTCAAGCGCAGCGGCGGCAGCGTGCTCGACCGCCCGGCCTCGGCGGCGAGCGCACCGGCGGGCGCCTCGGCGCCCGCTGCAGGCGTCATCCCGGGTGCCGCGCCAGTGGCGGTGCCGGGCGTACCGGCTCCGGCTGCCTCGGGCCCGGCGACAACGCCCAAGCAGTGACGCAATTCCCCGCCTTCGCGTGCCGCGTGCGATGGGAGGGGCGGGGATTCGCGGTAAAATTCCAGCTGTCCGAGACGGCCTCCTTCATGGAGGCGGCCTCGACAGGTTTCAGCAAGGCCGACGTGGTGAAATTGGTAGACACGCTATCTTGAGGGGGTAGTGGCGAAAGCTGTGCGAGTTCGAGTCTCGCCGTCGGCACCAGCCAAATTTTTCAGCGTGGCCGCCCAGGGAGGGCGGTGCATGCAGCGCCCGGCGCTTCAAGCGCAAGTCATCTGGGCGCGCCAAAAGGCAGCGATTCGCTGCCGCGAGGCGCGCCCTTTTCGCGGGTGCTGGAGTTCTGACAAAAAACTGACAGAGGTCCCATGAACCTCCAGGAATATCTGCCGGTCATCCTGTTCATCCTCGTGGGGGTGGGCGTCGGCGTCGTTCCTCAAGTCATCGGTTTCGTCTTCGGGCCAAACCGGCCCGACACCGCCAAGAACAGTCCCTACGAGTGCGGCTTCGAGGCCTTCGAAGACGCGCGCATGCAGTTCGACGTGCGCTACTACCTCGTGGCCAT
>CAILKA010000694.1 GCA_903834645.1 uncultured beta proteobacterium | reverse complement strand
GCCACGGCCAGCGCGCCGATGGTGGCACTCGTGAGGAAACCATCGGAGACGCAGCGCCAGTACACGCCTGCGTCCACCGTCTTCCACACACCGCCGGCGCAGGCGCCGAAGTAGAAGGTCATGGGGTCCGACGGGTCGCCGGCCACGGCCACCACGCGTCCGCCACGTGGCGGGCCGATGCCGCGCCACTTGAGCGAGTTGATCAGGGAGGGGTCGGTGGCAAGGGCTTTGGAGCGGGCCAAGTCGTGTCTCCTGGAGCGTCGTGGCAGGGGGCGATCGTCGATTATCGTGCGCGCCCCCGCGGCCGCGTCTCGATGACTTCCCGGGCTGCTCAGCTGTCGAGGCCAGGCCACGCGTCCAGGATGCCGCCTGCGCCGAGCTCGTCGGCGAAGCCAGAGCGCCGGATCAGCGACAGCGGCTGCTCGTTCACGCGCACGAGCACGAGCGCCGTGCCACGCCTTCGCAGCGAGTGCTGCAGCTGGCGCAGCGCGTCCAGGCCCGAGGTATCCATCGACACGAGGCGGTGCATGTCCAGCACCACCGTGCGGGTGTCCGGGCCTACCCGCGAGGGCAGGTCTTCCACCTGGCCCACGGCCCCGAAGAAGAGCGAGCCGTAGAGCTCGAAGGCCTGCGCCGGCTCCGGCTCCGGCAGGAGGTCCTGCGGCTGCGGCCGGTCGAGCTCCGTGATGCGAAAGAGCGTGCCCATGCGCCAGATGAAGAACACGCATGCGAGCACGAGGCCGACCTCCACGGCCACCGTGAGGTCGAACACCACGGTCAGCGCGAAGGTGCCAAAGAGGATCGTGCGGTAGGTGAGGTTGAACTGCCCTGCGCGCCTGAACTCGCGCCACTCGCCCATGTTCCAGGCCACGAAGAGCAGGATGCCGGCCAGCGCCGCGAGCGGCACGTGCTCGGCCAGCGGGGCCGCCACGAGCACGACGGCCAGCAGGGTGAGCGCGTGCACGATGCCCGCCACCGGGCTCGCGGCGCCGGCCCGGATGTTGGTGACGGTGCGAGCGACCGTGCCCGTGGCCGGGATGCCGCCGAAGAGCGGCGTCACCATGTTGGCCACGCCCTGCGCCATGAGCTCCTGGTTCGGGTCGTGGCGCGGGTGCTGCGGGGCGAGGTTGTCGGCCACGCGCGCGCACAGCAGCGACTCGATGGCGCCCAGCAGCGCGATCGTGAGCGTGGGGATCACGAGCTGCTTGGCGCTGGCCCAGCTGAAGTCGGGCAGCGCAAAGGCCGGCAGCGACTGCGGGATGCCGCCGAAGCGCGAGCCGATGGTCTCCACCGGCAGCGCCAGCAGCGCGGTGGCGACGGTGGCGCCAGCCAGCGCGACGACCGTGCCCGGCAGATGGGCGAGGGCGCGGCGCAGCCGGGCGAGCCCGGTGGCGGGAGCTGTGCCCATCGCGTAGGACTTCGGCCACAGCGCGACGACGGCCAGGCAGGCCAGGCCCATGCCGAGCGCGGCCGGGTTGAAGGTGGGCAGCGCCGCCGCGAGCACGCCGAGCTGCGTGAGGAAGTCTGCCGGCATCTTCTGCACCTCCAGGCCGAGCAGGTCCTTGAGCTGCGACAGCGCGATGAGCACCGCGATCCCGTTGGTGAAGCCGATCACGATCGACACCGGCACGTAGCGCACGAGTGCACCCAGCCGCAGCCAGCCCATCACCAGCAGCAGCATGCCGGCCAGCACGGTGGAGATCAGCAGGTTGGCCAGGCCGTAGCGCTCGACGATGCCGTAGACGATGACGATGAAGGCGCCCGCCGGCCCGCCGATCTGCACCTGCGAGCCGCCCAGCGCGCTGATCAGCAGCCCGGCGATGATGGCCGTCACGAGCCCCGCCTCGGGCTTGACGCCGCTGGCGATCGCAAAGGCCATCGCCAGCGGAAGCGCTACCACCCCGACGGTCAGGCCGGCGCCGATGTCCGCCGCGAGTTGCCTGCCTTCGTAGCCGCGCAGCGCGTCGAGCAGGCGCGGCCGGAAGCGGTGCAGGCGGGGCAGCCGGTGCGTCACGATCGCCTCTGTGTCGCCCCGGCCTGGTTGCTCGCGGGCGCTAGCGCACCCGCATGCCGGGCTGCGCGCCCGGCCACGGTTCGAGCACGAAGATGCCCGGGTGAGACTTCTCGTCGGCGTGGCTGGCCGCCAGCACCATGCCCTCTGAGACGCCGAACTTCATCTTGCGCGGCGCCAGGTTGGCCACCATCACCGTGAGCTTGCCGGTGAGCTGCTCGGGCGTGTAGGCCGAGCGGATGCCGGAAAACACGTTGCGCAGGCGCGGCTGTCCGTTCTCGGCCGAGGTCTCGCCCACGTCCAGCGTCAGGCGCAGCAGCTTGTCGCTGCCGGGCACCGTCTCGGCGGCGACGATGCGCGCGATGCGCAGGTCCACCTTGGCGAAGTCGGCGATGCCGATCTCGGCGCCGATGGCCTCACCGCCAGGCTCGGCGGGTGGCGCGGCGGGCTCCGGCAGCTCGAACAGTCGCTCCACCTGTGCCGCCTCGGCGCGCTGCATCAGGTGCTGGTAGGGCGAGATGTGGTGCCGGCCGAGCGCACGCTTGGCATCCGCCCAGTCCAGCGGCCCGACCTGCAGGAACTGCTCCACGCGCACGGCCAGCGCCGGCAGCACGGGCTTGAGGTAGATCGTGAGCAGGCGGAAGGCCTCGATGCACACCGAGCACACGTCGTGCAGCGCGGCATCCTGGCCTGGCTGTTTCGCGATCTCCCAGGGCTTGTGCTGGTCCACGTACTCGTTCACGCGATCGGCCAGCGCCATGACCTCGCGCAGTGCCTTGCCGAACTCGCGCGTCTCGTAGAGCTCGGCCACCGTGTCGGCGTGGGCGCGCAGGCCATCCAGCAAAGCGCGTCCCTCCACGCCCAGGTCGTCCGACAGCCGCCCTGCGAAGCGCTTGGCCAGGAACCCCGCGGCGCGGCTGGCAATGTTCACGTACTTGCCCACGAGGTCGCTGTTGACGCGGGCGACGAAGTCCTCGGGGTTGAAGTCGAGGTCCTCCACGCGGGCGTTGAGCTTGGCGGCGATGTAGTAGCGCAGCCACTGGGCGTCCAGCCCGAGCTCGAGGTATTTCAGGGGGGAGATGCCCGTGCCACGGCTCTTGCTCATCTTCTCGTTGTTCACGGTCAGGTGGCCGTGCACGAAGATGTGGGCAGGCGTCTTGCGGCCGCTGAAATGCAGCATCGCCGGCCAGAAGAGGGTATGGAAGGTGACGATGTCCTTGCCGATGAAGTGGATCTGCTCCACGGCGGGGTCGGCCACGTAGGCCTCGAAGGCCGGCCCGAGCAGGGCCTTCAGCGACGCGAGGTAGCCCACCGGGGCGTCCAGCCACACGTAGAAGTACTTGCCTGGCGCATCCGGGATCTCGATGCCGAAGTAGGGCGCGTCGCGCGAGATGTCCCAGTCGGCCAGCTTGGGCAGGCCCTGCTCGTCGGTGCCGAACCACTCGGAGATCTTGTTGAGCACCTCGGGCTGCAGGCGGCCGGGCGTCTGCGTCCACTCCTGCAGGAAGGCAATGGCGCGCGGGTCCGACAGGCTGAAGAAGAAGTGCGTGCTCGAGCGCAGCACCGGTGCGGCACCCGACAACGCGGAATAGGGATCCTTCAGCTCGGTGGGGGCGTAGACCGCGCCGCACACCTCGCAGTTGTCGCCGTACTGGTCCTTGGCGCCGCACTTGGGGCACTCGCCCTTGATGAAGCGATCGGGCAGGAACATGCCCTTGGCCGGGTCGTAGAACTGCTCGATCGTGCGCTCGGCGATCAGCCCCTGCTGGCGCAACGCGAGGTAGATGGCCTGCGCCAGGGCGTGGTTCTCGGGCGCGTCGGTGGAGTGCCAGTGGTCGAAGGCGATGTGAAAGCCGTCGAGGTACGCGCGCCGCCCGGCGGCGATGGCGGCCACGAACTGCTGCGGGGTCTGGCCGGCCTTTTCGGCGGCGATCATGATGGGCGCGCCGTGCGCGTCGTCGGCGCAGACGAACTTCACGTCGTGCCCGCGCATGCGCTGGAAGCGCACCCAGATGTCGGCCTGGATGTACTCCATGATGTGGCCGACGTGGAAGGGCCCGTTGGCGTAGGGCAGCGCGGTGGTGACGAAGAGCTGGCGGGGCATGCCGGGATTCTAGGCAGTTCCCCCCGGTCGGCCGGCCCCTGCAAGGCCCTGGCTCAGGTCGGGCGGCGCCGGGCTCGATAGACTCGCGGGCTTTCCGCGTCACGCGTGCCCACTGCCATGAGCCTTTCCGAATCCGCGCTGAGTGCCGCGCTGCGCAGCGTCATCGATCCGCAGACCGGGAGCGATTTCGTTTCCTCCAAGCAGCTGCGCAACCTGAGGATCACCGGTGGCGACGTCAGCTTCGACGTCGAGCTCGGCTACCCCGCCCGCAGCCAGGTCGACCGGCTGCGCGAGGCGCTGGTGGCCGCGGCGCGTACCGTGCCGGGCGTGGCCAGCGTGAGCGTGAACATCGGCTGGAAGATCGTGGCGCACGCCGTGCAGCGCGGCGTGCCGCTGCTGCCGCGCGTGAAGAACGTGATCGCGGTGGCCTCGGGCAAGGGCGGCGTGGGCAAGAGCACCACCACCGCCAACCTGGCACTCGCGCTGGCCGCCGAAGGCGCCAAGGTGGGCATCCTGGACGCCGACATCTACGGCCCGAGCCAGCCCATGATGATGGGCATCGCCGGCCGCCCCGAGAGCGAGGATGGCAAGACGATGAACCCGCTCGTGGGCCACGGCGTGGAGGTCATGTCGATCGGTTTTCTCGTGGGCGAGGACCAAGCCATGATCTGGCGCGGGCCCATGGCGACGCAGGCGCTGGACCAGCTGCTGCGCCAGACCAACTGGGGCGAGCTCGACTACCTGCTGGTGGACATGCCTCCCGGCACCGGCGACATCGCGCTCACGCTGTCGCAGCGCGTGCCACTTACCGGCGCGGTGATCGTCACGACCCCGCAGGACATCGCCCTCATCGACGCCAAGAAGGGCATCAGCATGTTCCAGAAGGTGGGCGTGCCGATCCTGGGCATCGTCGAGAACATGGCTGTCTATTGCTGCCCCAACTGCGGCCACGTGGCCCACATCTTCGGTGCCGACGGAGCGAAGAAGATGGCCGCGCAGTTTGGCGTGGGCGTGCTGGGTGCATTGCCGCTGAACCTGTCGATTCGCGAGCAGGCGGACTCGGGCCGCCCGACCGTCGTGGCCGACCCGGCGGGTGAGATCGCTGCGCTCTACAAGGCCGTGGCCCGGACGGTGGCCGCGAAGGTGGCACACCAGGCCAAGGACTTCAGCTCGAAGTTCCCGACCATCACGGTCAGCAAGGACACCTGAGCGGCCGCGCGCCGGCTGGGGTGTCGCACCCCCGCTGCGGTAGGCTCGCAGGGTGAACCTGATCGACGCCTACCGCTACCTGGCGGCGCTGCACACCCACCGGCACTTCGGCCGCGCTGCGGCGGCCTGCCACGTGACGCAGCCGGCGCTGTCGAATGCGCTGCGCACCCTCGAGTCGCACTTCGGCTGCACCATCGTGCGGCGCGGCCGCCAGTTCGAGGGCTTCACCGCCGAGGGCGAGCGGGTGCTGGCCACGGCGCATCGGATGCTGCGCGAGCAGGAGGCGCTGGAGCAGGAGGTGGCCTCGAGCCGGGGCGACACGCGCGGCCGGCTTGTGATCGGCACGGTGCCAACGGCCCTGCCGATCGCGGCGCGCTTTGCCGCGCGCCTGGCGCAGCGCCACCCGGGGCTCGCGCCGCAATTGCGCTCGATGTCCTCGCAGGACCTCGAAAGCGGCCTGGAGAGCCTGGCCGTCGACCTGGCGCTGGGCTTCACCGACAGGGTGAACGGCCGATCGACGGTGGCCGTCTGGCCGCAGACGCTGGAGCGCTACTTCCTCGTGGGGCCCGCGGGCGCGTCGGCCACGTCCATCCCCGGCGCCACCGTGACGTGGACCGAGGCGGCCGGCATGCGCCTGGCGCTCCTCACCCCCGAGATGCACCACCGGGTGCTGATCGACCGTGTGTTCGAGGGCCTGGGGCTGCAGGTGCACCCCGTGCTCGAGACGGATGCGGTGCTGGCGCTGTCGCTGGCCGTGGCCTCAGGCGGGCTCGCGGCCGTGATGCCCGGCGCCCTCGTGGCCGGCGGGGTGCGGCAGGCGGGCGTGCCAGTGCGCCGCTTGGTCGAGCCCGAACTGCTGACGCCCGTGGGCTTCATGACCTCGGCCGATGCGCGGCCGACGCGCGCGCTCGAGGCGGCGCTGAAGCTGGCGGGTGAAGCCGACTGGCTGGCCGAGGTGCGCACGTTCAGTGGGGCGCTCGATCACTTTTCCTGATCACCCCGTTCGCCGATTTCATTGGACGGTTCACCGGCCCCCGCCGATCATCCGCCACCTGCAACAAAGTGCATGTGTGGCCCATGACCGACACGCTCACGATCCGTCCGCCCGTCGCGGCTGAGAGCCGCACGGGCCGCACCGCCGGTGTCGTCATCCCGATCGTGCCGGCCGCCCCGGCCGCTGCCGGCAAGGCCGCCCAGGGCGCCACTCCCACGCGCCAGCGCCGCCGCCAGGCGCCCAAGGGCCGCCGCGTGGACCCTGCCGTGCGTGAGGCCGTGCGTACCCTCGTGGGCCCGGGCCTGCAGCGGCGCGAGCTGCTGATCGAGCACCTGCACCGGCTGAACGACCACCTGGGCCAGCTGCCCACGCCGTACCTGGCGGCCCTGGCCGAGCTGATGGGCCTGTCCCAAACAGAGGTCTATGAGGTGGCGAGCTTCTATCACCACTTCGAGGTGGTGCGCGAGGGGCCCGATGGCCAGGTGCCCGAGGCGCCGGCCCTCACGGTGCGCGTGTGCGACGGCCTGGCCTGCGAGCTCGCCGGCGCACAGGGCCTGCTCGAGCGGCTGCCCGCGCTGCTGGGCGAGCAGGTGCGCGTGATCCCGGCACCCTGCATCGGCCGCTGCGAGCGCGCCCCGGCCGTGGCCGTGCACCAGCACCCGGTGCTCGAGGCCACCGAGCCGGCCGTGCAGGCCGCCGTCGCGGCCGGCACCCGCCACGATGCGCTCGAGCCCGCCACGAACTTCGAGGTCTATCGTGCAGGCGGCGGCTATGGGCTGCTGCAAGCCTGCGTGGCGGGCGAGCGCACGGTGGACTCCGTGATCGCCGAGCTCGAGCACGCGGGCCTGCGCGGGCTGGGCGGGGCGGGCTTTCCGGCCGGGCGCAAGTGGCGCCTGGTGCGGGCCCAGCCCGCGCCGCGCTTTCTCGCCGTCAACATCGACGAAGGCGAGCCAGGCACCTTCAAGGACCGCTACTACCTCGAGCGCGACCCGCACCGCTTCCTGGAGGGCATGCTCGTGGCCGCCTGGGCCGTGGGCATCGAGGCCATCTGGATCTACCTGCGCGACGAATACCACGGCGCGCGCGCCATGCTCGAGCGCGAGCTGCAGCGGCTGCGCGAGGCGCCGCCTGTCTCGGCCCCGGGCTGGCAGATGCCGGTCATCGAGCTGCGCCGAGGTGCGGGCGCCTACATCTGCGGCGAAGAGTCCGCGATGATCGAATCGATCGAGGGCAAGCGCGGCATGCCGCGGCTGCGGCCGCCCTACGTGGCCGAGGTCGGCCTCTTCGGCCGGCCCACGCTCGAGCACAACTTCGAGACCCTCTACTGGGTGCGCGAGATCGTCGAGCGCGGCGCCACCTGGTTCAGCTCGCACGGGCGCCATGGCCGCAAGGGCCTGCGCAGCTTCAGCGTCAGCGGCCGCGTGCGCGAGCCGGGCGTGAAGCTGGCGCCTGCAGGCATCACCTTGCGCGAGCTGGTGGACGAGTACTGCGGCGGCATGCTGCCCGGCCACGCGCTCTACGCCTACCTGCCCGGTGGCGCCTCGGGCGGCATCCTGCCGGCGCGCCTGGCCGATGTGCCGCTGGATTTCGACACCCTGCAGCCGCACGGCTGCTTCATCGGCTCGGCCGCCGTCATCGTGCTCTCGCGCAGCGACGCGCACCTGGACCGTGCGAGTGATGCGGCGCGCAACGTGATGCGCTTCTTCGAAGACGAGTCCTGCGGGCAGTGCACCCCCTGCCGCGTGGGTACGGCCAAGGCCGGCGCCCTCATGCAGGCCCCGCAGTGGGATGCGGCGCTGCTGGGCGAGCTGTCGCAGGTGATGCGCGACGCCTCCATCTGCGGCCTGGGGCAGGCGGCGCCCAATGCGCCGGACTGCGTGCTGCGCTACTTCCCGGAGGAACTCGTATGAACGCGCGAGACCCATCGGCCCCCCCGTTCAACCGGCGTTCTGCAGTGAAGACCATCAGCCTGCAGCTCGATGGCCGCACCGTCCAGGCCCGCAGCGACCAGACGCTGTGGGAGGTGGCGCACGAGCAGGGCATCGAGATCCCGCACCTGTGCCACACGCCGGGCTTGGAGCCTGCGGGCAACTGCCGCGCCTGCGTGGTGGAGGTCGAAGGCGAGCGCACGCTGGCCGCCTCGTGCTGCCGCCGCGCCAGCGAGGGCCTGCACGTGCAGACGGCCAGCCCGCGTGCGCGCAGCGCGCAGAAGATGGTGCTCGAGCTGCTCGAGGGTGACCTGGGCGGGCCGGCGCCAGCCGCCGACTACATCCCCGACAACGAAGTGCGCCGCTGGGCCCGTGCGCTGGGCGTGGGCCCCTCGCGCTTCGAATCACGCGCGCAGCCGAGCGCTGATCTCTCCCACCCCGCCATTGCCGTCAACCTCGACGCCTGCATTCAGTGCACGCGCTGCCTGCGCGCCTGCCGCGACGAGCAGGGCAACGACGTCATCGGCCTGGCGGGCCGCGGCGCGCACGCGCGCATCGTCTTCGACATGGAAGACGCCTTGGGCGGCTCCACCTGCGTGGCCTGCGGTGAGTGCATCCAGGCCTGCCCTACCGGCGCGCTGGCACCCGCCCGCGGCGCGGGCGCCTTGGTGGCCGAGCGCGAGGTGGCAAGCCTGTGCCCCTACTGCGGCGTGGGCTGCCAGGTGACGTACCACGTGCAGGACAACCGCATCGTGCGCGCCGAAGGCCGCGACGGCCCGGCCAACGCCGGGCGGCTGTGCGTCAAGGGCCGCTTCGGCTTCGACTACCCGCGCCACCCGCAGCGCCTGACCGTGCCCCTCATCCGCCGCGCCGACGCGCCGAAGGACCCCACGCTCAGCGCCGACCCCGAGACCGTGCGCAGCTGGTTTCGCGAGGCGAGCTGGGAAGAGGCGCTGGCCGTGGCAGGCGGCGCCCTGCGCCGCATCCGCGACACGCACGGGCCGAAGGCGCTGGCGGGCTTCGGCTCGGCCAAGGGCAGCAACGAGGAGGCCTATCTCTTCCAGAAACTGGTGCGGCTGGGCTTTGGCAGCAACAACGTCGACCACTGCACGCGGCTGTGCCACGCCTCGAGCGTGGCGGCGCTGCTGGAGGGCATCGGCTCGGGCGCGGTGAGCAACCCGGTGCGCGATGTCGAGCAGGCCGAGCTCGTCATCATCATCGGCGCCAACCCCACCGTGAACCACCCGGTGGCCGCCACCTGGATCAAGAACGCGGTGCGTGCAGGCACCCGGCTCGTGGTGATGGACCCGCGCGGCAGCGAGCTCACGCGCCACGCCTGGCGCCACCTCGCCTTCCGCCCCGACACCGACGTGGCGCTGCTCAATGCGATGCTGCACGTGATCGTGGAAGAGGGCCTGGTGGACGAGGCCTTCATCGCGGCCCGCACGGAGGGCTTCGAGGCCCTGCGCGAGAACGTGCGCGGCTACACCCCCGAGGCCATGGCCGGCGTGTGCGGCATCCCGGCCGAGACCATCCGCGAGGTGGCCCGTGCCTACGCCACCAGCCGCGGCTCGATGATTTTGTGGGGCATGGGCGTGAGCCAGCACGTGCACGGCACCGACAACGCGCGCTGCCTGATTGCGCTTGCGCTGGCCACGGGCCAGATCGGTCGCCCGGGCACGGGGCTGCACCCGCTGCGGGGCCAGAACAACGTGCAAGGCGCATCCGACGCCGGCCTGATTCCGATGATGTACCCGGACTATCACCGGGTGGGGGAGGAGGAGGCGCGCGCGCGCATCGCGCAGGCCTGGGGGGTGGAGACCTCCCGGCTCGACCGTGAGCCTGGGCTCACGGTGGTGGAGGTGATGAAGGCCGCGGCAGACGGCCGCCTGCGCGGGCTCTACGTGATGGGCGAGAACCCGGCCATGAGCGACCCCGATGCGAACCACGCCCGCGCGGCAATGGCGCGCCTGGAGATGCTCGTGGTGCAGGACCTCTTCCTGACCGAGACGGCGAGCCTGGCCGACGTGGTGCTGCCGGCTTCGGCCTTCCACGAGAAGCTCGGCACCTTCACCAACACCGACCGCCTGGTGCAGCTGGCGCGGCCCGTGTTGCCGCTGCCCGGCCAGGCGCGGCAGGATCTGTGGATCGTCACGGCGATGGCGCGCGAATTGGGTCTGGACTGGAGCGGCTACGGCGCCGAGCCGACGGACTGCACGCAGGCCGTGCCGCACGTGTTCGAGGAGATGCGCCACGTGATGCCGAGCATCGGTGGCATTTCCTGGAGGCGCATGGCCGATGAAGGCGCCGTCACCTACCCGTGCGCACACGAGGAGGATCCGGGTGAAGTCGTCGTCTTCACCGACCACTTCCCCACGCCCAGCGGCCGTGCGCGCTTCGTGCCGGCGGACATCGTGCCCGCGGCCGAGCGGCCCGATGCCGAGTACCCGCTGGTGCTCATCACCGGGCGCCAGCTCGAGCACTGGCACACCGGCAGCAT
>CAILKA010000693.1 GCA_903834645.1 uncultured beta proteobacterium | reverse complement strand
CGGCCGCGCAGGTCCCGGCCGACGCTGGCGATGGCCTGCACGTGGACGAGCGTGCTGCGGTGGATCTGCCAGAAGAGTGTGGGGTCGAGCTCGTCGACCAGCTCCTTGATGGGCTTGCGGATGAGGGCCTCGATGGTGGGCGTCTGCACGCGGGTGTACTTCTCGTCGCTGATGAAGAAGAGCACCTCCTGCACCGGGATCATGCGCAGCTCCTGGCCCACGGCGGCCTGGATCCACTGCAGGTGGCGCGGCGCGGCGCCGGGGTTCATCTTCGCCGTGAGCTGGTGCAGCAGCTGCTGCAGCGGCGCGCCCGGGTTCTCGTCGGCCGTGCCGCGCGAGGCCAGGCGCCGGCGGATGCGCTCGGCCGTGCGCGCCAGCCGCTCGCTCTCGGCGGGCTTGAGCACGTAGTCGGCCGCACCCTGCTCGAAAGCCTCCACCGCGTACTGGTCGTACGCGGTGATGAAGACGATCTCGGGCAGGAGTTCGTCGTCGTCGATCTCCATTTGCGCGATCTGGCGTGCGGCCTCCACGCCGGTGAGGCCTGGCATGCGGATGTCCAGGAACACGACGTCGGGGCGGTGCTGCGCCACGAGCTCCACGGCCTCCAGGCCGTTGCGGGCCTCGGCCACGATCTCCAGGCCAGGCCAGGCCTCGGCCAGGCGGGCGCGCAGCTGTTCGCGCATCAGGCGCTCGTCGTCGGCGAGCACGGCACGGAAGGTGGGGGTGGTCATGGATTCGGACCTCAACTCAGGAGCTTGATGAGCAGCCAGCCCAGCAGGATCAGCGGCGACAGCAGCAGCCCGACGAGCAGCGCGACGATCAGCAGCGGCAGGCCCAGGCCCACCACCACGGCCAGCACGAGGCTCATGGCCACGGCCACTACGGCCACGACCACGGCCACCGGCACCACCACGAGCATGACCAGCAGCGCAAGCATCGCCGCCAGTGAGAGCGCGAACAGCTCACCGGCAGACATGGCATCCAGGTGCGGGCCGCCGTACACCTGCTCGCCGTCGACGAACACGCGCACCGGCTCGACCCACCCCAGGCCCAGGGCCAGCACGGCGAGGAAGAAGGCCAGCGCGACAGCGCCGGCCAGCAGTGCCGCCCACAGCCAGGTGCGACGTGTGCGCGGCCGGCTGGGCTGGCCAGGGTCATGCGGTGCCGGCACTGGCGCACGCGAGGCGGTGCTGGCTGGCTGCAGGCCGGGCACGAAGGGGGAAGGGGGGTCGATGGCGCTCATGGGGTGGCTCATTCGAGGCTGCGGCAGGGACCGTGATGGCTGAACTGTAAGCAGTCAGGCCGGTGCCTCCCCCTGGATAGCGACGAAATGCCGGCGACGGCGACCCAGATGCATCCCAGAGCGACGGACGCACGCATGGCTGCCGCTTCAACCCTAGCGCGCCGGCGCCTCCCCGGGCTCAGGCGGCTTGCCGCGCCGGCGCGCCATGGGCCTGCAGCCACGCGGCCATGTGGGCTTGCAGCTCGTGCTGCTGCTGCGCTGCGATGGTGTCTTGCAGCGATGCGCTCACCAGGTCATGCATGCGCAGAGACTCGTCCACCCATTGCAGGGCCTCGAGCCTGGCGAGGGGGGCTACCCAGTCGGCCGGCGTGCCGCCCAGGACATGTGCGGCGGCCTGCAGCGAGGCTGTCGAGCGCCACAGCGCCAGCAGCTGAGCGAGCTGGCGGGCTGGCTCGGGAAGCTGTGCCCAGCGGGCCCGGATGGATTGGGCTGCGTTTGCCGGAAGGGGCAGCGCGTTCGGGTCTGTTGCGGGCTTCCCGTGGAGCGATCGCAACGTCTCCAGGAGATACAGGGGAAGCCCGCCCGTGTGGCGGGCCAGGCTGGCGGCCCAGGTCTCGCTCGAGAAGCCGGGCAGGGCGAGATCGTCGAGGAATTCGGCAACTGTGCTTGCCGTGAACGGCCGGATGCCGATGTGGCTCGGCGGTGAGGACGCCTGAAACCACTCGTGCAGAGTGGGCGGTTGCTCACCTGTGCGCACAGTCATCCACCACAGTGGCATGCCCGGCCCCACCAGCGAGGGCAGGAGCTCCAGCGTCGCGTCGTCGGCCTGGTGCACATCGTCGAGCCCGACCGCGAGCAGATCGGACTGGATGAGCGCGGCAGCCACCGCGCGCTGCAGCCGCAGGGGCTCGGTGCGCGCCGGCCCCGAGCCGAGTTCGGGCAGCAGAGCCGCCAATTCGGTTCGTGCCCAATCGGGCAGTGCCTCGAAGCCCCGTGGCCGGGGCGCATGGGCGTCCAGCCACAGCCGGCTCAGGAGACGAACGAGCAAGCCATAGGGCCGTGACCGGTCCCCCAGCAGGGCTTCCAGCATGATCGCCCCGGAATCTGCCTGCTGTGCCAGGAAGTCTGCGAGCAGCCGGGACTTGCCGACTCCGGCCGCTCCCTCGATCACGATCGCACGGCCCTCGCCCCATGCCTGCTCCAGGGCGGCCCACTCCGCGTCCCGCCCGACCAGGCGTGGCGGTCGTCTCAGGGAAGGTGGCACGGGGGCGGCGATTCGCGTGGGTGCCTTCCCCGATCGCAGCTGGGCTGCCAGGGCCGAAGTCTCTTCATCGGGGATTTCGCCCAGTTCGGCGTCCAGCCGCCTGCTGAAGCGACGGTAGACCTCCAGCGCTGCACCCAGGTCGCCGCGCAGGTGATGCAGCCGCATGAGCCGGCGATGGGCATGGTCGGAGAGCGGTTCCTCTTCGGCCAGGCGATATGCCAGGGCGAGGGCTGGCGCCACGCGGTCCGCCGACTCGAACTGGCTGGCCAGGCGAGCCAGCGCCTGCGTACGCATCGTCCGCCAGCGTTCCCGGGCCTGTTCGAGCCAGGTCTGGAAGTCCGGGCAGTCGCAATAGTCCAGACCATCGAGCAGCTCGCCATCCACGGCGGTCGGGTTGGACAGCAAGGCTGCATCCATGCCTGCCGCGTTGGCAGCATGCCGGACACCGCCAGCCAGACGCAGAACCTCGTCGCCGCAGGTGACGGGCAGGCCCGCCGCCCGGGCCAGCCGGTGGCGTCTTTGCCGCAGGCTGGCTCGTGCCTTGATCAGGCCCGCCTCGGGCCACAGCAGCAGGGCCAGGGTGTCGCGGGAGCAGGCGCCGTCCAGCGCCAGCAGGCACAGCAGTGCCGCACCTTTGCGGCCCAGTTCCGTGGAGGTTCCATCCTGGCAAGAGAGCGCCGGCGCCCGGCACAGCTCGAGTGTCACGGTCTTGTCCGGGGCCGCCTGGAAGAGGAGTGGCGGCTCGTCGGGATGGCCCAGTGTTGCGTCCATGGCATCCATGTTTCGCCGTGGGGTGTTACCTGGTTGTTACTTCCGGTTTCAGAGGCCCCGCGGATGCGGTGCCTTTGGCTGTGCCCACCCTGGGCAGACCCACCGCGTTCAGGGAAGGCTAGCCCGGCCGTTGTGCCCGAGGCAGCTGGATCTGCAGCCGGTGGAGCTTGTCGTAGAGCGTCTTGCGCGACAGTCCCAGCAGGTCTGCCGCGGCCGACACGCGCCCGGCCGATCGACGCAGCGCGTCTTCAATGCAGGCACGCTCTGTCACCTCGAGAGCCTGGTCTAGGGATGTCCGCGGTGCGGCCACTTCCGCGGCTGCCTTCGCCTCGGTTGCGGGCTGTGTGGGAGCCAAGGACTCCACCCCCAGGCACCAGCGGTCCACCGCGTTGCGCAACTCGCGCAGGTTGCCCGGCCAGGTGCGGCTGGCGCACTGGCTCAGCTCGAGGGCGCCCCAGGGCGGCGGCGGCACGCGCAGCCGCCGGGCCGAGTCGTCGATGAAGTGGGCCAGCAGCAGGGGCAGGTCTTCCAGCCGCTCGCGCAGGGCAGGCAGCCGGATGGCGCCCACGTTGAGCCGGTAGTACAGGTCAGCCCGGAACCGCCCGCACGCGCACTCGGCGGCGAGGTCGACCTTCGTGGCCGCAACCACCCGGCAGTCCACGGGCTGCTCGGTGTTGCTGCCCAGGCGCTGCACGCAGCGGTCCTGCAGCACGCGCAGCAGCTTGGCCTGCAAGGCCAGCGGCATGGACTCGATCTCGTCGAGAAACAGCGTGCCGGCGCTGGCATGCTCGATGCGGCCGATGCGGCGCTTGAGAGCGCCCGTGAAGGCTCCGACCTCGTGGCCGAACATCTCGCTTTCGAAGATGCTCTCGGGCACCGCGCTGCAGTTCACGGCGACGAAGGGTCCCTCGCGCCGGCTGGCGGCGTGCAAGGCGCGAGCCACGACTTCCTTGCCCGTGCCCGTCTCTCCCGTGACGAGAACGGGCACGGCCGCGGCACCGAACACGCCCACCAGCCTGCGCACTTCGCGCATGGTTGCGCAGCGCCCCACCAGCCCCCACCCCAAGCCTGAATCCGCCTCCGGCTCGCTGCCGAGTGGCAGGCCGCGCTGCTCGAGCGTGCTGCGGCGCTGGCGCATGGCTCCCTGCACGGCGGCCGCCAGGCGCGCGGGCGGGAAGGGCTTTTCGATGAAGTCGTAGGCGCCCTCCCGAGTGGCCTGTACGGCCATTGGCACATCGCCGTGGCCGGTGATGAGGATCACGGGCAGCTGAGCGTCTCGGCCACGCATAGCCCGAAGCAGCTCGAGCCCGGACATGTGGCGCATGCGCACGTCGCTCACGATGGCCAGTGGCTGCACGCCTGCATCGACCGCTGCCACAGCCTGGCGCGCATCCTCGTACGCGTTCACGTTCAGCCCGGAGAGCCGCAGCGACTGGGCGACGCTGCCGCGCACGTCCGCATCGTCGTCCACGAGGAACAGGTCCACCGGCGTGCCGCGGCCCACCGTCAGTCTCCCACGTGCGGCAGCCGCACCGAAAACACCGCCCCGCCCGTCAGCCCGTTTCGGGCCCGCAGACGCCCACCCATTCCTTCGACGATCATGCGCGAGACCGCCAGCCCGAGGCCCAGGCCCGCGCCGGGGGGCTTGGTCGTGTAGAACGGCTCGAAGAGCCTTGCCTTTGCTTCCGACGAGAGCCCCGGCCCGTTGTCGTGGACCTCCACGATGATGGTGCCACCCTCGCGCAGCAGCAGCAGCTGTACCCTGCCACCCAGCACCGAGTTGCGTGCGGCCTCGACGGCGTTGCGGATGAGGTTCACGAACACCTGTTCGAGCCGTACCGGCTCGGCCAGCGTCATGTAGGGCTGGTTGCCCAGGGGAGGAAGCACGCGCACGTCTCCCGTGTGCTGCCCGCCATGGACGTCCACCAGAGAGAGCGCGGCCTGCAGGCACTGGCGCACGTCGGTGGGGCTCTGCACGCCCGAGTCTCGCCGGGCGTGGTCACGCAGGTGCCCGAGGATGTCGGCCATGCGTCGGGCCAGCGTGCGGATCTGAACGATGCTGGCCTCGGCCTCCTGGGTGAGGCCGCGTGCCATCAGGGTCGCCGCGCTGTCGGCCTGGTTCATCAGCGCCGTGATCGGCTGGTTCAGCTCGTGCGAGAGCGCCACCGACATCTGGCCGAGCACGGCGAGCTTGCCCGTCTGCACGGCTGCATCGCTGCTGCGGCGCAGGGCCAGCAGGGCATCTTGCTGGCTGTCCAGGCGCTGGGAGAGCTCACGCGTGCTGCCGGCGATGCGCTGGCGCACCTCGATCTCCAGGCTCAGCAACTCGGCACGGCGTGCGCGCACACGCCTGTGGTGCCACAGCGCGAGCCACGAGCTCGTCACCCCGAGGGCGGCTGCGAGTGCGGCCAAGGCGGCCGCCCGGTGCGAGCGGGGCTTCTGCGCGAGCGTGACCAGCCTCCACCCGAGCGGGCCCACGGCCCGGGAGATGACCTCCCGCCCCTCCCAGCCGAGCGTGTCGCCGCTGACAGGAGGCGGCACCCGCGGCTGGGCCAGCAGATCCACCCCGGGCACCAGGGGAGTGAGCGCAGCGGGGCCGTATTGACGAGCCGCGAGGATGGCGCGTCGCGCCTCGTCGGACAGGGGGCCGAGCAGTCGGTAGCGAAAGGCAGCCGAGGAAGCCAGGAAGACGACACCGGCCTGGTCCGCGAGCATCAGCGTGTCGCCGCTGGCCTCCAGCAGG
>CAILKA010000692.1 GCA_903834645.1 uncultured beta proteobacterium | reverse complement strand
GCGCCCGTCGCGCCGCCGGCCGCGCCGCGCCGCGTGGGCGATGCGGCCGCCGCCTTCCTCGTCACCGAGATCCAGGCCGACAACGCTGCGCGCGCCCTCACCTTCGGCCTGGACAGCGCGCTGGCCACGCGCGGCTTCGCGGCCGTGAAAACGGGCACGAGCAAGGACATGCGCGACAACTGGTGCATCGGCTTCACCGAGCGCTACACGGTGGGCGTGTGGGTGGGCAACGCCAGCGGCGAGCCGATGCACGCGGTCAGCGGCGTGAGCGGCGCAGCACCCGTGTGGCGCGCGCTCGTGCACCACCTGCATGCGGGGCGGCCGTCGCGCCCGCCGCTGCCGCCTGCGGGCCTGCAGCTCGCGCGCACGCAGCAGCCAGGGGCCGCCCCCGCTCCGCCCGAGCGCCGTGCCTTCGGCATCACGAGCCCGGTGGACGGCAGCATCTACGCACTCGACCCCGACGTGCCCCCCGACGCGCAGCGCATCACCTTCCAGGGCGAAGGCGGCACCTGGGTGCTCGACGGCCGGCCGATCGGGCGCGGCACGATGCTGCATTGGCCACCCTGGCCGGGGCGCCACGTGCTGAGCCTGCGCGACGCGCAGGGCCGGGTGCGCCAGACGGTGCACTTCGAGGTGCGCGGGGCGACGCTGCGGGCGGGTGCACCTTCAGGCAAAGCGCCCGTGCAGGAACCAGCCTCCCGGCTCGTCCTCGCGCGGCAGCCGCAGGCGGTAGATCCACACCAGCGCGCCGTCGTGCGCCTGGGCGATGAAGTAGTCGCGCAGCGCCGGGGTGCCTTCCCACCAGCCGGCCTCGATGCGCTCGGGGCCGGCCAGTAGCTGCAGCGCCCGGCCTTCCAGCAGCGGCTGGTGCTGCCGCTCGGGCAGGGCCTGCGGCTCGGGCAGCAGCCAGGCCGGGCGTGTGAGCCGGGCCGGGGTCGGTGGGGCTGCAGGCGTGTCGGGTGCCGATCCGGCATCGGCCGGACGGCCTGCACGGCCCACCGCTCCCGCACGTGCCGGACCCTCCCCGCCCGCCGGCGCCGACCCGGTTGCACGCTCGGGCCGGTGATCGTCCACGGCATGGAGCGTGTGCACGCCCTGCGCTCCCAGCCGCGCCTGCAGCCGCTCGAGCAGCCGCGCAAAGCCCTCGTGCGTGCTGCCAGGCATGGGGAAGAGCTCGCCGCTGGGGGGCTCGACGCGGGCCAGGTCGTCGCAGCGCAACTGCAGCTCCAGCGTGGGCGCCGCCAGCGCCGTGTGCGCCAGGCGCTCGCGCAGCAGCGTCTCCAGATGGGCGGCGTCATCGCTGGCACCGGCGAGCGCCAGCGTGAGCGTGGTGGCCGGCACGTCGGCCGCCTCGACACGCTGGCCGCGCTCGTGCTGCATCACCAGCACGCAGCTGCGCACCCGGGCACGGTGGGCACGCGCCCAGGCCACGAGCCGCTCCAGCAGCACGCGCGCGCCGTGCAGCACCTGTACGCCGGTGTCGGCGCGGGCGTGCAGCTCGAGCCGGGTGTCGAAGGTCTCGGGCAGGACCACCCACACGCGCGGGTCGGGTGCCTCGCCACGCGCGCGGTCCAGTGCCTGCAGCAGTGCCGGGCCAAAGCGACGTGCCAGGCCCGCGCGCGGCAGCGCGCGCAGCTGCGCCAGGGTGTGCACACCCATGCCCTGCAGCGCCTGCGCGTGTTCGGCCGTGCCGCCGGCCAGCTCGACCAGGTGCGCCACGGGCTGCGCATCGAGTGCGGCGAGCCAGTCGGGTGCGGCGGGTGCCGAGGCCCGCGCCCGCAGCGCCGCCCCAAGCGCGGTGGGGGCGCCAGCCTCGGC
>CAILKA010000691.1 GCA_903834645.1 uncultured beta proteobacterium | reverse complement strand
GGAGCCGGTGCGGGTGGCCGGGTCACGACGACCTCCGGCGGCGGGATGTAGCTCGGCGGCGGCGGCGCGAACTTCGGCGGCGGCGGCAGGTTCTCGGGAGGCGGGGGCGGCGGAGGCTTGACCTCCTCGATCAGCTTGGTCTCGATCGGCGCCTTGATGACCTCGACCATGCGCTGAGCCAGGCCCGAGATGAGGGCCCAGCCGAGCAGCAGGTGCAGGCCGAGCACGACGCCGATGCCCACCACGTGCTTGCTGGGGTTGCGTTGCTGGCCAAAGTCCAATTCCGATCCTCCGACCCGCAGGTCGCCGAAAACCCCGCACTATAGCGCCGGCTGCGGGGGTGCGACCTTCGGGCGACACCTGATCCGGTGTGGTGCAAAGGTTCCGTACTTTGGCTACAAGGCTGGCCGGGCCCCGTGGCACCGCGGTGCAAGGGCTGGGTCTCCAGCGGTTGTAGTTTCGCTACGCACCTGAGCGGGTCGCCGATCGGCGGCGGCGCGGCCGGGAGGCCGGCCCGTGTGGGCGATCACGCGGTTCGGGTGAAGCGGTATCGACTCGGGCGCCGGGATCGGGACAGGAAGGAGCCGCGGGCATTTCGGCCGGCAGCCCCCGAAACCTGAGTGCTGGCCGACGCCGCAAACCGGAACTTTCTCACGAAGCCTCCTGGGTGCAACCCCGCCGCCGCTTGATCGGCCTGCGGCCACCCGGCCCAATGGCACGAGGCTCCTCCCGTCCACCGCGCCCATGCCCCTGCCACCCATCGGCTCGAGCCCTTCGTATTCGGTCACGAACGGGCCGGCCACGCCCTATTCGGGCACGAGCGAGGAGACCTTCGATCCGGGTGACACGCTCGACCTCACCCGCACGGCCGGCTCGCTGTTCGCCGCCGAGCTGCCTTCCGCGCCCCGGCCCACGGGCTCCACGGGCAACTTCCTGTACGTCGGGCCAAACGGCCAGGGTCCGGCGACGATCAACTTTGCCGGGGCCGTCCACTACTACGGCTTCCTTTGGGGGTCGCCCGAGACCAACCCGTCCGTTCCAGGTGAGCGCCAGGGCGTGGAGCTCTACAGCGGCAGCGAGCTGGTGGCCACGCATACCGCGGACTCCCTGGGGCTCAACGGAGACACACGCTACGTCAACTTCCACGCCGCGCAGGACAAGCCTTTCACGCGTGCCGTGCTCTTCACGCATGCAGGCTTCGAGACCGACAACCATGCCACCTACACCGCCGTGGCCGCCCAACCGCCCACGGTCAGTGCGCCGTCCAGCCTGGGTGTCACCGAAGACGTGGCCACTCCCCTGCAGTACACCGGCACGCCGTTTGCCGACCCCGATGATGCGCTGCTGTCGGTGACGCTCTCGGTCGAGGATGGAACGATTGCCGCGGGCTCGGGCACCGGCATCACCTTGGGCGGCACGGCCACGCAGCGCATCTTCTCCGGCACGGTCGCCGACCTCAATGCGTACTTCACGACGGCTGGAAAGCTCAGCTACGTGACCGCGCCCGATGCCAGCGGCTCGCGCACGCTGACCACCACGGTGTCCGACGGAACCCTCAGCTCGTCGGCCGGCACCACGCTCAACATCGCCGCCGTCAACGATGCGCCGATCCTGACCGCGCCTGGGGCGCAAACCCTGGACGAGAACACCACGCTCGAGTTCTCGGGCGTCCGGGGCAACCTCGTGTCGGTGAGCGATGTGGATGCCGGCTCCTCCCTCATCGAGGTGCAGCTGGCCGCGACGAACGGCACCGTCAGGTTGTCGGGCACCACGGGATTGAACCTGGTCGCCGGGGCGGACGGCTCCTCGTCGATGACCTGGCAGGGCCGCGTGGCCGACCTCAACGCCGCGCTCGCCGGGATGCGCTACGCCCCTGGGCGCGACTTCAACGGCGCAGCCACCCTCACCATCGCCGTCTCCGACCTGGGTCACGCCGGCGCCGGTGGCGTGCTCACCGACACCCGCTCCGTGCTGCTCACCATCAACCCGGCCGACAGTGCGCCCACGGTGGATGTGCCGGGCACCTTCCGCGTGACCGAGGACCGGACGAGCCCGCTCGTCTTCACGGGCACGCCTTTCGGCGACGCTGACAGCAGCCTGCTCACCGTGACCCTCGCGGTGGCCGACGGCACGCTCGAGGGCGCCTCCGGCAACGGCATCACCCAGGGCGGCACGGCCACGGCCCGCACCTTCACCGGCACGGTGGGGAACCTCAACGCCTACTTCACGCGCACTGGCAGCATCGCCTACACGACTGCGCCCAACAACAGCGCCGCACGCACGCTCACCACGACCGTCTCGGACGGCAACCTCTCCACCGCGTCGACGAGCCAGATCCTGATCGATCCGGAGCCCGCCTCGCGCCCCCTGCCGAGCCCAGCGGCTGCGCGGCCCTTCTCGTGGGCCGCACCGCCGCCCCGGCCCACCGGCTTGATGACCTTCGACCGTTCGGTCGGGCCGATGAGCACCGACCCGAGGCGACCGACCGAGACCTTCGAGCCAGGCGCGCCGCGCAGCCTCGAGGTGTCCGGTGGCGTGGTGGCCGGGCCCACGGCCGACGCGGTTGCGCTCGCTGCGCCGGCGCGCGATCAGGCGAATCACCGCATGGTCGTGGGCGACATCCCTGGTGTGCCCCAGGCCCGGCAGATGACGGTGGACGTGTCCAAGCGCGCGACGAAGAGCCTGGGCTTCGACTGGGGCCAGTCGAGGGCTGACCAATCGGTGGAGTTGTACTCGGGCAACCGGCTGCTCGGCCGCTACGGGGCCTCCGACGTGTTTGCCGATGCGTCCGCGAACACTTCGGCCAGCGGTTACGTCACGTTCCGCAGCCTCGACGGCGCGCCGATCACGAAGGCCGTCTTCTCGTCAACCTCGCCCTTCGAGGTCGACAACGTCTCCACCGACTCCAACGATCCCGTTGCGGTGCCGGGGGACGCGCAGGCTGCGGCGTCACGCAGGCTCCACGTGCGGCTGGGGCAGCAGGGGCAGCAGGGGCAGCCGGCCACGGGGGCGGCCGCTGCAGCGGCGGCACCTGCCCGTCCGATCGTCGTTCCCGCACTGGCCTCGGGCCGTTTGCTGGGCCTGTATGGAGTCTCGGGCGACTCGAAGGAGCCGGTGGTGTTGAACGAGGGAGAGATCCAGACGCGTGCTCGGCTCATGAGCGCCCAAGCCCTGCTGGGGCCAGCTGCCCTCGTGGACAAGGCGGCGCTGGAGCGGGCCTACGGCATGCGCGTGTGAGGCGCGTGATCCGTCTTGAGAGCCCTTCGACCCGCCGCCTGACAGCAGCCACTGGTGTTCGCGTCCAGCCTTGTGCGGCAACAGCGCGCCTTGGGCACCCTGCTCGACCTGGTCACGCTGGCCGAGCTGCGCGGGCCGCCCATGGCCGCAGATGCAAGGCACACGGATCGCTGTCTCGATGCCGCGCGAGCAAGAGCTCGGCACCATGCCCGGGACAGATGGCACGCTGATGGCACGCTGATGGCACAGGCAAGCCAGGAAAGCGCGGGAACTCGCGGGAACCTTGACCCCACAAAAAACCGGCCAGGAGGCCGGTTTTCGCAGGTAAAG
>CAILKA010000690.1 GCA_903834645.1 uncultured beta proteobacterium | reverse complement strand
GTACATCCCGAACATGGTCTCGGGCAAGTGGACCGGCACGATGAATCTGACCGAGCCGCAGGCGGGCTCCGACCTGTCACTGGTGCGCACGAAGGCGGTCCGTCAGCCGGACGGCACCTTCCGGATCTTCGGACAGAAGATCTACATCACCTACGGCGAGCACGACATGGCGGAGAACATCGTGCATCTGGTGCTCGCCCGCACGCCGGAGGCGCCTGAAGGCATCAAGGGCATCTCGCTGTTCATCGTGCCCAAGGTCCTGAGTGACGAGAACGGCACCCTCGGCAAGCGCAATGATGTCTGGTGCTCGTCCATCGAGCACAAGCTCGGCATCAAGGCGAGCCCGACCGCTGTGCTGCTCTATGGCGACAACAAGGGTGAGGTCGGCGAGGGCGCCATCGGCTATCTGGTGGGCGAGGAGAACCGCGGCCTCGAGTACATGTTCGTCATGATGAACGCGGCGCGTTTCGGTGTCGGTGTGCAGGGCATCGGACTGGCCGATCGTGCCTACCAGAAGGCAGTGCAGTACGCGCGCGACCGCGTGCAGAGCCGGCCGGTGGATGGCTCAGTGGCGGGCGCGGCGCCCATCCTCCATCACCCTGACGTGCGCCGGATGCTGATGACGATGCGCGCCCACACCGAGGCCTGCCGTGCCATGGCGCTCGTCGGTGCGGCCGCCTACGATGCGGCGCATGCGCACCCGGATGCTGCGGTGCGCGGCCAGAACCAGGCCTTCTACGAATTCCTGGTGCCGCTTGTGAAGGGCCTGTCCACGGAGATGAGCCTGGAGGTGGCGAGCCTGGGCGTGCAGGTGCACGGTGGCATGGGCTTCATCGAGGAGACCGGGGCAGCGCAGCACCTGCGAGACGCCAAGATCCTCACCATCTACTAGGGCACGACGGCGATCCAGGCCAACGACCTCGTGGGGCGCAAGACCGCGCGTGACGGCGGGCGCACCGCGCGGGCGATCGCCGCCCAGGCGCAGGCTACCGAGGAGGCGCTTGCTGCGCGGCCAAGCGCGGCTTGCGCCAACTTCGCCCGGCGCCTGGGCGCGGCGCGCCGGGCTTTCCTCGACGCGGTGGACTTCATTGCCGGTCAGGCCAAGGCGAGTCCCAATGCGGTCTACTCCGGCAGCGTGCCCTACCTGATGCTGGCGGGCACGTTCATCTCCGGCTGGCAGATGGGACGCGCGCTGATGGCTGCCGAAGACCGGCTGGCAGCAGGCGAGGACGAGGCCTTCATGCATGCCAAGATCGCCACTGCCGCCTTCCATGCCGACCACATCCTGAACAAGGCAACAGGCCTGCGCGACAGCATCGTCGAGGGCGCTGAATCCGTGACCGCCCTTGCCCTGGAGGCATTCTGATGACACTGCCCGCCGCCCTGCAGCGCGTGCCGTTCCCCGTGATCGGTGCGCCTCTGTTCATCATCAGCCACCCCAAGCTCGTCATCGCCCAGTGCACGGCCGGCATCGTGGGTTCAATGCCGGCGCTCAATGCGCGCCCGGCGTCGCAGCTCGACGAGTGGCTGGCCGAGATCACCGAGGCGCTGGCGGCCTGGGACCGAGCGCATCCGGACAGCCCGGCGGCACCGTTTGCGATCAACCAGATCGTGCACCGCACGAACGACCGGCTCGAGCAGGACATCGAGGTCTGCGCGCGTTACCGCGTGCCAATCGTCATCACCTCGCTGGGCGCGCGGCCTGACATCAACGAGGCGGTCCACGCCTGGGGCGGCGTGGTGCTGCACGACATCATCAACAACACCTTCGCCCGCAAGGCGGTCGAGAAGGGCGCCGACGGGCTGATCGCGGTGGCGGCCGGCGCTGGCGGGCATGCGGGCACGAAGAGCCCGTTCGCGCTGGTGCAGGAGATCCGCACCTGGTTCGACGGGCCGCTCGCACTCAGCGGCTCGATCGCGACGGGCTCCGCGGTACTGGCCGCGCAGGCCATGGGGGCAGACTTCGCTTACATCGGTTCGGCCTTCATCGCCACCGAAGAGGCGCGTGCGGCGCCTGCCTACAAGCAATGCATCGTGGACAGCACGAGCGACGACATCGTCTACTCGAACCTCTTCACGGGCGTGCACGGCAACTACCTGAAGGCCTCGATCCTGAACGCGGGGCTGGATCCGGACAAGCTGCCAGAGAGCGATCCGACGAAGATGGATTTCGGCGGTGGCGAGGGTTCGAAGAAGGCCTGGAAGGACATCTGGGGTTGCGGCCAGGGCATAGGCGCGGTGGACGCGGTCGTGCCCACGGCCGAACTGGTGGCAAGGCTGCGTCGCGAGTACATGGCTGCGCGCGATCGCCTTGTTGCCCTTTGCGCCGGCTGACGCATGGCACGCATCGCATTGCTGAGGGCCACGCTGTTCGACAGCGCGGCAGGTGTCCTGAGACCCCACACGACCATCGTGGTGGAGGATGATCGGATCGCGGCCGTGACCCAGGAGCCGGTGCAGGTCGAAGCGGCCGATGCCATCGACCTCGACGGCCGCGTCGTGCTGCCCGGGCTCGTGGATGCGCATGTGCACGTCACCGCCGTCTCGCACGACTTGTCCGCACAGGCGATGCAGCCTGTGTCTCTCGTGGCCGCGCACAGCGGCGCCGTGATGCGGGGCATGCTGATGCGCGGGTTCACCACCGTGCGCGACGCAGCGGGCGCCGATGCCGGGCTGCAGGAGGCGGTCGAGCAGCGGCTGTTCGAAGGCCCCCGGCTCTTCATCGCCGGACAGCCCATTTCCCAGACAGGCGGCCACGCCGACATGCGTCCGCGAGGCTGGCGTGGCGGGCACCTGATCTGCAGTTGCGCGGGGCTGGGCCTGTTCGGCGCGATCGCGGACGGTGTGGGCGAGGTGCGGCGCGCGGTGCGAGAGCAGGTGCGCACCGGTGCCCAGCACATCGAGATCATGGCCGGTGGCGGCGTGGCAAGCCCCTCGGACCCCATCGATGGCACACAGTTTTCGGTCGAAGAACTGCGTGCGGCCGTGGAGGAGGCGGAGGCCGCCAACCTCTACGCACTCGC
>CAILKA010000689.1 GCA_903834645.1 uncultured beta proteobacterium | reverse complement strand
GCTCGCTCTCGGCGTCCAGCGCGCTCGTGGCTTCGTCGAGCAGCAGCAGCGGCGGGTTCTTCAGCATCGCGCGTGCGATGCTGATGCGCTGGCGCTGCCCGCCCGACAGGCGCACGCCGCGCTCGCCGAGGTAGGTGGCGTAGCCCTCGGGCAGGGCCTCGATGAAGTCGTGCGCGAAGGCGGCCCGCGCGGCGGCGCGCACCTCCTCGTCGCTGGCATCGGGCCGGCCGTAGCGGATGTTCTCCAGCGCCGAGGTGGAGAAGACGGTGCTGTCCTGCGGCACGATGCCGATGCGCGCGCGCAGGCTCGCCAGCGCAGCCTCCTTCACGGGCACGCCGTCCACCGTGATGCGGCCCTGCGTCGCGTCGTAGAAGCGCAGCAGCAACTGCAGCACCGTGCTCTTGCCTGCGCCGCTCGGGCCCACCAGCGCCACCGTCTCGCCCGGCGCCACCGCGAGCGTGAAGTCGCGCAGCGCGGCCTGCGCGGGGCGCGAGGGGTAGTGGAAGGTGACCTGCTCGAAGGCCACCGAGGAGCCGCCGCTGACGCCCGGCAGGACGCGGGGCTGGGCGGGCTCGGCCACCGGCGAGCGCGCGACCAGCAGCTCCATCAGCCGCTCGGTGGCACCGGCAGCGCGCAGCAAGTCGCCATACACCTCGGAGAGCACGGCCACCGACCCCACGAGGATCATCACGAAAAACACCGTCTGCCCGAGGTGGCCCGCCGTGATGTCGCCACGCAGCACCGCCTGCGTGCCCTGGTACAGGCCCCACAGCAGTGCGCCGAAGGTGGCGGTGATCATGAAGGCCACGAGCATCGCGCGCACACGCGTGCGCTTGCGCGCGGTGTCGAAGGCGCTGGCGGTGGAGGCCTCGAAGCGCCGGGCCTCGCGCCCCTCCTGCACGTAGCTCTGCACCACCGGGATGGCGTTGAGCACCTCGGCGGCGATGGCGCTGGAGTCGGCCACGCGGTCCTGGCTGGCGCGGCTGAGCTTGCGCACGCGCCGGCCGAAGTACAGGCTCGGCAGCACCACGAGCACGAGGATGCCCAGCACCTGCGTCATCACCACCGGGTTGGTGACGATGAGCATGCCCAGCGCCCCCACGCCCATCACGGCGTTGCGCAGCCCCATGCTGAAGCTCGAGCCCACCACCGTCTGCACGAGCGTGGTGTCGGTGGTGAGCCGGCTGAGCACCTCGCCCGTCTGCGTCGTCTCGAAAAACTCGGGGCTCTGGCGCACCACGTGGGCGTAGACGGCGTCGCGCAGGTCGGCCGTGATGCGCTCGCCCAGCCACGTCACCATGTAGAAGCGCAACGCCGAGAACAGGCCCAGCGCCGCGCCCACACCGAAGAGGGCGAGGAAGTGCCCGCGCAGCGCCAGGAGCCGCTCGCCCGGGTCGGCGGCGATCAGGCCCTGGTCGATGAGGGACTTCAGCGCCACGGGCAGCAGCAGCGTGCTGGCAGCGGCCATCACGAGGAAGACAACGGCCAGCGCGATGCGGCCGCGGTAGGGCCGCATGAAGGGCACGAGGCCGCTGAGCGAGCGCGGGCTGGCCCCCGGCGGGCGGGTGGATTCGTTGGGCACGCCCGCCAGTCTAGCGAGGCGCCGGGTCGTCTGCGTTGCGCCCGGCCTCGGCGCGGCGCACGAAGCGCAGCTGCTGCCCGCCCTGGTGCAGCACGAAGGCCGGCGGCGCGCCGGACCCGCCCAGGTGCGCCACGTTGACGTGCCCTACGCTGCCTTGCGGGCAGTCACGTAGCCTCAACGATCGTCCTCGCGTGTGGCCGCGGCGGGTCTGGAGCCTGCTTGGGATGCTGAAGTGCCCGCCCGCCGCCCGCGCCGCACCAGCGCCTCGCGCAGCAGGTATTCCACCTGCGCGTTAACGCTGCGCAGCTCCTGCGAGGCCAGGCGCTCGAGCTCGGCCCACAGCGCCGGGTCCATGCGCAGCAGGAAGCTCTTCTTGCCGGGGCTGGCCATCGAAGGGGCGAGGGTCGTGGTGGGGCGGGTGTCAGCGGCGCGCCGCGGGCAGCCCGGCCTGAAGGATGTCCTGCAGCCGCTGGGGTTCGGGCGTGCCGAGCATCACGGTGCGGCCGTCACGCAGGTACAGGCGCAGGGCCGGCCCGCCGAGCGTGACGTTGTAGAGCCGGTGCGCCCGCGGCCCGCGGATGCCCGAGCCCCACGCGTAGCTCGCGCGGATGATCTCGGTGCGGGTCACCTGCTCCAGCGCCACCGACCAGCTTGGCCAGCCCACGTAGCCGAAGTGCCAGCGCAGCTCGCGTGTGCGCACCTCGATCACCAGGCGCCCCAGGCACAGCAGGCCGCCGCCCAGGCTCGCGGCCATGATGATGAGTCCGCCCAGCGCGTCGGCCGATCCGGCGGCCTGCTCGGCCGACAGCATGTAGGCTGCAACTGCGCCGGTGGCGAGCAGGATCACCCACAGCATCCAGTAGGTCTGCACGTGGCGGTAGACGGGCGTGTCAGGCGTGTCTGGCATGGTGCAGCGGCCGTCAACTGTAGAGGGTGCCCGCGTTGACGATGGGCTGCGTCTCGCGGTCCGAGCACAGCACCACGAGCAGGTTGCTCACCATCGCCGCCTTGCGCTCGTCGTCCAGGTGCACGATCTGCCGCTCCGACAGGCCCTTGAGTGCATCCTCCACCATGGTGACTGCGCCGTGCACGATGCGGCTGCGTGCGCTGATGATGGCCTCGGCCTGCTGTCGGCGCAGCATCACCTGTGCGATTTCCGGCGCATAGGCCAGGTGCGAGATCTTCGCGTCCGTCACGCTGACGCCAGCGGGCGCGAAGCGTGCCTGCAGCTCGTGGCGCAGGGCCGCGATCGCCGGCTCGCCCGAGCGCAGTGTCGTCTCACCCAGGGCAAGGTCATCGCCCTCGTCGTAAGCGAAGAGGGTGGCCATGTGACGGATGGCCGCCTCGGCCTGCATCTTCACGTAGTTCTCGTAGTCGTCGACCTCGAAGACGGCCTGAGCCGTGTCCTCCACTCGCCAGACCACGACGGCGCTGATCTCGATGGGGTTGCCGCGCTTGTCGTTGACCTTCATGGTCGGCGGGTTCAGGTTGCGCGCGCGCAGCGAGATCTTGCGCTTGGCCAGCAGCGGGTTGGCCCAGCGCAGGCCCTCGCTGCGGTCGGTGCCGTGGTACTGGCCGAAGAGGGTCAGGATGGCCGCCTCGCGCGGTTGGAGCATGTACAGGCCCGCCAGGCAGGCCACGCCGGCGACGATGAGCAGCACGCGAGCGATCAAGGCGAGCAGCCCGAGCCAGGGCACGACGACGAAGGAGATGACGGTGGCGCCGATCAGCACCACGCCGAGCAGTGCCGCGGCATAGCCGTTGGCCGAGCGCAGCTCGCGCTCGCGCAAGGGTGGCGAGGTGTCGACGGGGAGGGTCATGGGAGCATCTCCGGAATCAAAGTGATATCACTGTAATAGATATTCGCGGTGCCTGCAAGACGCCCACGGCCCCACCCTGCGCGTCGGCTGCTACAGTCGGAAAATGGACGAAACGGTACAAGAAGGACCTGCGGCCGCTCGCCGTGGCCGGCACGGCCGACCCGCGGCCGGTGCCTCGACCG
>CAILKA010000688.1 GCA_903834645.1 uncultured beta proteobacterium | reverse complement strand
CGCAGGAGCACCTTCGAGGAATCAGGCGAGCTCATCTTGCGCCTCCGCAGTCTCGGCCCGGCGCGAGGCCCGGCCCATGAGTCGTTCCCGGACCTGCCCGGGCACGCCCACCAGGCCGCGCGGCAGCAGCGCGACACTGGCGATGATGGTCAGCCCCAGGCCCAGGTGCCAGTACTTGGCGAAGGCCCCGAAGATGGCCTCGGACTTGAAGAACTCCTGCAGCAGCGCGAACGCGAAAGCGCCGATGAGCGCGCCGCGCAGGTGGCCGATGCCGCCCAGGATGATCATGATCAGCACCGAGCCGGACAGGTGCCAGCTCAGCATCTCGGGGTTGACGTAGCCGTCCTGCACGGCAAACAGGAACCCCGCCAGCCCGGCCAGCGCCCCCGACACGGTGAAGGCGGCGAGCTTGTAGGGGTAGGTGGAAAAGCCCGTGGCGCGCATGCGCGGCTCGTTGACGCGGATGCCGGCCAGTGCCCGGCCGAAGCGCGAGCGCGAGACGAGCGCGAGGAAGGCGAAGACCGCCGCCAGCGCCCCGAGCGTGAAGTAGTAGAGGACCTGCGACGAGCCGAGGTCGAGCACGCTGCCCAGGGCCGGCTTGAAGTTCAGGTAGATGCCGTCGGTGCCGCCGCCCAGGGGCGTGTCGTGCACCACGTAGTAGGCCATCTGCGCGAAGGCGAGCGTCACCATGATGAAGTACACGCCCTTGGTGCGCAGCGACAAGGCACCCACGGCCAGCGCGTACAGGCCTGCGGCCACGATGGAAGCCGGCAGCAGCAGTGCGAGCGAACCGGGATCGCTCTCGGGCGAGGCCAGCACCACCGTGTAGGCGCCGATGCCGAAGAAGGCGGCGTGCCCGAAGCACACGAGGCCGGTGCCGCCCACGAGGAGTTCGAGGCTGAGCGCGAAGATCGCGTAGACCATGATCTTGCTGACCAGGTCCACGCCGAACTTGCCCCCCACCATCGGGTACAGCGCCAGCAGCAGCAGGCAGGCCCCGACGAAGGCGAGCTTGGAGCGGTTGTTGGAATCCATCTGCGGTCTCCCTTGCGCTCAGCCGGCCTTGAAGAGCCCGTCGGGCTTCCACAGCAGGATGAGGGCCATCATCACGTAGACGAGCACGCCCGCAGCCTGCGGCAGCAGCACCTTGCCGAAGGTGTCGACGAAGCCGATGAGCAGCGCCGCCAGCAGCGCGCCGCGGATCGAGCCGATGCCGCCGATCACGACCACCACGAAGCAGATGATCAGTACCTGCGAGCCCATGCCGGGGTAGACCGACGAGACGGGTGCCGCCACCATGCCCGCGAGCACCGCAATGGCCACGCCGGCGGCGAACACGACGCGGTAGAGGAACTTGATGTCGATCCCGAGCGACTGCACCATCTCGCGGTTGATGCTTCCGGCGCGGATCATCATCCCCAGCCGCGTGCGCGTGAAGACGAACCACATGCCCACGGCCAGCAGCAGGCACACGCCCGAGATGAAGAGCCGGTAGACCGGGTAGGTCATCATCTCGCCCAGGGGGATCGTGCCGGCCAGGATCGGCGGGGCCTTCACGCCATGCACGTCGTCACCCACGATGAGGCTGCGCAGTTCCTCGAAGACAAGGATCAGGCCGTAGGTCATCAGCACCTGCTGCAGGTGCTCGCGGTCATAGAGGTAGCTGTAGAAGGCCCACTCGAGCACGTAGCCGAGGATGACGGCGAGCACCACGCCCACGAGCAGCGTCGAGAAGAAGCCTCCGCCGAAGGTGGCAGCCACGACCGGTGCGAGCGCGAAGGCCATGTAGGCGCCGATCATGTAGAAGCTGCCGTGCGCGAGGTTGATGACGCCCATGATCCCGAAGATCAGCGTCAGGCCCGAGGCCACGAGAAAGAGCAGCAGCCCGTACTGCAGCGCGTTCAGGCACTGGATGAGGAAGGTGGCGAAGTCCAT
>CAILKA010000687.1 GCA_903834645.1 uncultured beta proteobacterium | reverse complement strand
TGAACGGAGGCGTCCAGCGCCGAGGTCGGCTCGTCGAGCAGCAGCACCTGCGGCTGCAGGATCAGCGCGCGGGCGATCGCCACGCGCTGGCGCTGCCCGCCCGAGAGCTGGTGCGGGTAGCGGAAGCGAAAGCCCGTGCCCAGGCCCACGGCGTCGAGCACGGCGCGGATGCGCGGCTCGGCCAGGATGCGGTCCACCGTCTGGCGCGGGTGCAGGGAACCGTAGGGGTCCTGGAACACCATCTGCACCTGGCGCCGGAAGGCCATCGTGCCCGCCTTCGGCGGGGCTTCGGTGTCCCCCGGGGCACCCTGCAGCACGATGCGCCCGTGGCTCGCGCGCGCCAGCCCGCAGATGGCGCGCAGCACCGTGCTCTTGCCCGAGCCCGACTCGCCGACGATGCCGAAGCTCTCGCCCGGGGCCACGTCCAGGTCCAGGCCGTCGACGGCGACGAAGTCGCCGAAGCGCACCTGCAGCTGCTCCAGCCGCAGGCCGAGCGGGCGCGATGCCGCTGCGCCCCCGCGCGCCTGACCCGTCAGGCCCGGGTCCGCGCTGCCGCTCACCGCGCCCACTCCGCCTGCCGGTCCAGCGTCGGCAGCGGGTGCGTCGTGCCCCCCAGTCGAGGCAGGCAGTTCAGCAGGCCCTGCGTGTAGGGGTGGCGGGCGCGCGGCAGCTCCGCAGCGCTGAGCTCCTCCAGCACGCGTCCGGCATACATCACGAGCACGCGGTCGCAGAAGGAGGAGACCAGGCGCAGGTCGTGCGAGATGAAGATCAGGCCCATGCCGCGGTCGCGCACGAGGCGGTCCAGGATGCCCAGCACCTCGAGCTGCACCGTCACGTCCAGCGCCGAGGTGGGCTCGTCGGCGATCAGCAGCTCCGGCCCCGCGATCAGCATCATCGCGATCATGGCGCGCTGACCCATGCCGCCGGACACCTCGTGCGGGTACAGACCATAGACGCGCTGGGGGTCGTCGATCTGCACCGCCGCCAGCGCCTGCAGCGCCTCCTCGCGCGCCGCACGGGCCTGGCACGGCCGGTGCGCCTGCAGCGTCTCGACGATCTGCTCGCCGATGGTCAGCACCGGGTTGAGCGAGTACTTCGGGTCCTGCAGCACCATCGCGATGCGCCGGCCGCGCAGGGCCCGGCGCGCCGGCGCCGGCATCGTCAGCAGTTCCTGCCCCCGAAAGGCCAGGCGCTGCGCGGCCACGCGCCCACCCGGAGCGGTCAGGCCGAGCACTGCCCGCCCCGTCTGGCTCTTGCCCGAACCCGACTCGCCCACGATGCCCAGCCGCTCGCGCCCGAGCGTGAAGGAGACCCCGCGCACCACCTCCGTCCAGCCGCCCTCGCGCGCGGGGTAGGCCACGCGCAGGTCCTCGACCTGCAGCAGCGGCGCGTCGACTCGGGCGGGCCCGGTCGGGCCGGCACCCGGGGCGGCGCCATCTCTGGTGCGATCGGTGGGAAATGCGTCGCTCATCGCGTGGCCTTCGGATCGAGCGCATCGCGCAGCCCGTCGCCCAGCAGGTTGAAAGCCAGGCTCACGAGGAAGATCGCCCCGCCCGGCACGGCGGCCACCCACCACTGGTCGAGCACGTACTGGCGCCCGCTGGAGATCATCGCGCCCCACTCGGGTGTCGGGGGCTGCGCGCCCAGGCCCAGGAAGCCGAGCCCTGCCGCGGTGAGGATGATGCCGGCCATGTCGAGCGTGACACGCATGATCACCGAGGACAGGCACAGCGGCATCACGTGCCGCCACACGATGCGCCAGGGGCCTGCACCCATCACGCGCACGGCCTCGATGTACTCGGCCCGGCGGATCGTCAGCGTCTCGGCGCGCGCGATGCGCGCGTAGGGCGGCCAGGACGTGATCGCGATCGCGATCACCGCGTTCTCGATGCCGGGGCCCAGCGCGGCCACGAAGGCCAGCGCCAGGATCAGCCTCGGGAAGGCCAGGAAGATGTCGGTGATGCGCATCAGCACCGCGTCGGTGCGCCCGCCGATGTAGCCCGACACGGTACCCACGAGCAGCCCTATCGGCGCGGCGAGCACGGCCACCAGCACCACGACCATGAGCGTGATGCGGGTGCCATGGACGATGCGCGCCAGGAGGTCGCGCCCCTGGTCGTCCGTGCCGAACCAGTGCGCGGCAGAGGGCGCCTGAAGCCGCTGGTCAAGCGATCCGACGGCGGGCCCGGCCGGCGCGATCACGTCGGCCAGCAGCGCCACTGCCACCAGGGCAACGATGATCGCCAGACCCGCCAGCGCGAGCCGGTTGCGAGCGAACACCCGCCACACCGCATAGGCCCGGCCCAGTGCGGCCTGGCGGCGCGACTCAGGCCGTTCCGACAGCAGCCAGGCCTGCCAGCCGCTCATGGCCATGCCCATCTCCTCTTGCCTGCCACCGCAAACGCGCTCATGACCGCTCCCGGGTGCGCGGGTCCAGCGAGCGGTACAGCAGATCGCTCAACAGGTTCAGGCCGATGAAGATCGTGCCCACCACGATCGTGCCCCCGAGCACCGCGTTCATGTCGGCGTTCTGCAGCGAGTTCGTGATGTACAGGCCCAGGCCCGGCCACGAGAACACGGTCTCGGTCAGCACCGAGCCCTCCAGCAGCCCGGCATAGGACAGCGCCACCACGGTGGTCAGCGGCACCGCGGCGTTGCGCAGCGCGTGGCGCCAGACGATGCGCGACTCGGGCAGCCCCTTGGCGCGCGCCGCCACCACGTACTCCTGCGCCAGTTCGTTGAGCATGAAGGAGCGCGTCATGCGGCTGATGTAGGCCAGCGAGAAGTAGCCCAGCAGCGAGGCCGGCAGCACCAGGTGGCTGAAGGCGTTGCGCCAGGCCTCCCACTCGCCGGCCAGCGCAGCGTCCACCAGCAGCACCCCTGTCACGCGCGTGACCGAGTACTCGTAGGCGACGTCGATGCGGCCGGGTCCGCCCACCCAGTCGAGCTTGGCATAGAACAGCACGAGCGCCATCAGGCCGAGCCAGAACACCGGCACCGAATAGCCCATGAGCCCGACGACGCGCACCAGGTGATCGGCCCATCCGCCCTGACGCACGGCCGCCCAGACGCCCAACGGGATGCCCAGCCCCGCCCCGATCAGGATGCCGCAGGTGGCCAGCTCGAAAGTGGCGGGGAAGGTCTTGAGGATGTCCTGCCACACGGGCTGCGAGGTCAGCACCGAGGTACCGAAGTCGCCCTTGAGCGCCTTGCCCACGTACATCGCGAACTGCACCGGCAGCGGCTCGTTCAGGCCAAGCTCCTCGCGCACCCGCTGCACCACGTGCTCGGGCGCACGGTCGCCCACGATGGCCAGCGCCGGATCGACCGGGATCACCCGGCCGATGAAGAAGGTGACGGCCAGCAGCCCGAGGTAGGTCAGCGCCACGGTCGCGAGCCATCGGCCCGCGGCGGCGAGGCGTCGGCGCGTCAACGCTTGCTGACCTTGAACAGGTAGGTCTGGTCGGAGGTCGGCGCCACCTGCAGGCCCTCGACGTTGCGGCGCATCGCCGTCATCGCGATCTGCTGGTAGAGCATCACGAAGGGGCTGGTGCGCCGGAACTCGGCCTGGATCTCGGCGTACAGGCGCGCACGGCGCGCGCCGTCGCGCTCCATCGCCGCGGCATCGGTCTTCTTCGTCAGCTCGGGAATGTCCCAGGCGTTGCGCCAGGCCAGCGGCTTGGTCTTGGCGTCATCGGAGTTGTCCGGGTTGCGCGCGAAGGTGTCGGCGTTGGTGTGCGGATCCCAGTAGTCGGCACCCCACTGGCCGATGTAGATGTCGTGCGTGCGTGCGCGGTACTTGGTGAGCGTCTGGCGGCCGTCGCCGGGCAGGATCTCGAGCTGGATGCCGGCCTGGCGGAAGGTCTGCTGCATGGCCTCGGTCACGCCCTGCACAGGCTGCACGGTGCGCATGTCGATCGTCACCTTGAAGCCGTTGGGGTGCCCGGCCTTGGCAAGCAACGCCTTGGCACGCGCCACGTCGAGCTTGTATGGGTTCTCGGTGGAGGCGCCGAACAGGCCCAGCGGCAGGAAGTTCTGGTGCACGATGGCGATGTTCTTGAGCAGCGTGCGGCCGAGCTGCTCGTAGTCCACCAGCCACTTGAAGGCCTCGCGCACCTCGGGCTTGGCCAGGATCGGGTTCTTCTGGTTCAGACTGAAGTACGTCACGTAGCCCTTGGGCGTGCCGCTGATGACGACCTGCGGGTTCGAAGCGAGCGCCTCCAGGTCCTGCGGCGTGAGGTTGCGTGCGATGTCCACATCGCCCTTCTCCAGCAGCAGGCGCTGCGTGGCTGATTCCTTCACGTGGCGGTAGATCACGCGTGCCAGGCGGCTCTTCTCGCCGTGGTAGTTGTCGTTGCGCTCCAGCGTCACGATCTCGTTGGCGCGCCACTCGCGGATGCGCAGCGGCCCGGAGCCCGCGAAGTTGGTCTTGAGCCAGGCGTGGCCCATGTCGCCGCCGGCCTCGCGCGACATCAGGAGCTTCTTGTCCACCACGCCCGCGACATTGGCCGTCAGGCAGTTGTAGACGAGAGTCGGGGCGTAGGTCTTGTCGGTCTCGATCGTGAGCGCCAGGGGCCCGGTCTGGCGCACCTTCTCGGCCACGTTGGCCTTCGTCAGGCCGAACTGCGTGAGGATGAAGGCAGGCGTCTTGTCGAGCATCACCGCGCGCTGCAGCGAGTACACCACGTCCTCCGCCGTCAGAGGGTTGCCCGAGGCGAAACGCAGCCCGGGCTTGAGCGTGAAGGAGTAGGTGCGGCCATCGGCCGAGAGCGACCACTCGCGCGCCAGGTCGGGCACGAGCTTGGAGGGGTCGTTGACGTCGTAGCGCAGCAGCCGCTCGTAGCCATTGCCCATCAGCTCGCCGGCCGAGAGCTCGAAGGCCTCGGCGGGGTCGAGCGAGATGATGTCGTCGAAGGCCGAGGCCATCACGAGCGTGTCGCGCGGGGTGGACGCCCGGGCAGGCCAGGAGGAGGCGGCGGTGGCCACGGCGCACACCGAGCCCAGCGCCAGGGTGCGGCGCCGCATCGACAGAAGTTCGGACATGGAAAACCCTTGAGCAAGAAACTTTTCACTGTAGTGAACCCGCGAGCACCGGCAGGCCGGCGTTTTCCCGGGGCTGCGGCCCCGGGATCTCCCGCGCGCCCTCGGGCACCATCGACCGCAGCGGCGTTCCCTGCCGCCCCCCGCGGCAGCCGCGCTGCCGCCACCCCTTGAGAAGAAGGACCCGCCATGCAGCTCCACATCGGCAACAAGAACTACTCCTCCTGGTCCATGCGCCCGTGGGTGCTGATGCGCCAGGCCGGCATCGCCTTCGAGGAGGTGATGGTGCGCTTCGACGGCTTCACGCCGCAGTCGCAGTTCAAGCAGCGCATCGGCGCACTCAACCCGGCCGGCAAGGTGCCCATCCTCGTGGACGACGGCCTCGTGGTGTGGGACACGCTGGCCATTGCCGAGTACGTCGCCGAGCGTTTCCCCGAGCACCAGCTGTGGCCGCGGGAGCGCGCCGCGCGTGCCCGCGCCCGCAGCGTCTGCGCCGAGATGCACAGCGGCTTTTCCGCGCTGCGCAGCGCCTGCCCGATGAACATCGAGGCGCGGCTGCCCGAGATCGGCGCCATCGTCCTGCGTGACCAGAGCGGCGTGCGCGACGACCTGGATCGGATCACGCAGATGTGGTCGACTCTGCTGCGCGAGCACGGCGGGCCGATGCTCTTTGGCGCCTTCAGCGTGGCCGATGCCTACTATGCGCCGGTGGTGATGCGACTGCGCACCTACGAGCTGCCCGTGCCTGAAGACGTCGCGGCCTACATGCAGCGCGTGGTGGAGCTGCCCGGCGTGCAGGCCTGGATCGCGGACGCCCTGCGGGAGCAGGACTTCCTGGATTTCGAAGAGCCGTATCGGCTCGTCAGGTAGCCAAGGGGGCGAGAGGCCTGCAGCGTCGACGCTGAGGGTAAGGCCGCGCCCCCTCGATCCGGCCGGGTGATGGGTCTGCGACAGCTCCCCGAATCCTGGCCTGCTTCATTCCCGCATTCCCGCATTCCCGCGCCTGCCTCGCACGGTCCGGTCGACTCGGCTCCGAGTGGCCGCAACGCGGATACGCACGCTTGCATCCCTTGCCGCTTGCGACCCCGATTTCACGCGGCCTCCACCAGAATCAATTTCGTCAGCGCGTGGTGCCCCTAAGCGGCAGACGGGCTGATCACGGATGTCTTTCCCCGGTGGGGCAATCAATGGAGTCAGGCCATGGCAGCAGATTCGGCCCTTGGGGGCGTGCTTGAGAAAAACGGCGACCATCTTCCCAGCAAGACGCAGGAAATCCTGAAGAAGGTTCAGGTGAAGTTCCAGTCCAAACCCGGTGCTGACCATGCGGGCGAGGGCGGAAACGGCAGCAATGGCGTGGGCAACGGGGGAGCGGGACACGACACGCTCACCGGGGGCCATGACACCATGGTTGGCGGCCATGATGCGGGCGCCGGCGTCACCAAGCTCGGGGCGATGAAGCTCCCCGACCTGTCGGGGATCAAGGCAGTCGGTGCTGTCACCCCCGTGGACCTGAGCAGCATCCCATCGGCGGCTTCGGCTGCGGATGCCGTGATCGCCAAGGCTGCTCCGGCCGCGCATGTGGACCTCACGCTGGTCGGCCAGTCGGTCGACGCGTTGACGAAGAAGCTGACCAAGCTCGGCGGCGACGGACCCTGATTCGGCATAGGCGGTATCCCAAGGCAAGG
>CAILKA010000686.1 GCA_903834645.1 uncultured beta proteobacterium | reverse complement strand
CGGCGCGACCAGATCTCATCGAGCGTGGCCTGCGCCAGGCGCTCGGGCAGCCACTTCGGGCCGCGACCACGCAGGGAGCCCTCCGAGCTCGTGGGGGTCGGCTCGCTGTCGGTCTCGATGCCGGTCTCGATGCCGGTCTCGATGTCGGTCTTGCTGTCGGCTCCCTGCCCGCCCGAACGCGCAACATGCCGCCAGTGCCAGGCCATCGCGAAGATGGCCAGGCTCAGTGCCGTACCCATGCCGTAGATGGGCACCACGCACAGCACGGAGACGACCAGCAGCACCACCGCCGCAGAGTCATCGCCGTGCAGGCGCAGCAGCTCGGCCAGGCTCAGCCGCCGGGAGGCCGCGGCGGCCTGGAGGAAGACTTCGGGACGAAGGGAATGCACAGGCAACTCCAGGTGCCGCAAGGCGGTGGGTCCAGGCCTCAGGCCACGCGCGACGCGCTCAGGCGCCCGGCTGGGGCAGCACCCGCGCACCCCTTGAGATGAGCAGGTGCGCCCCTGCGGCCAGCACCAGCAGCAGCAACGCCCCCAAGCCCCAGGCCACCCACACGAGCGGAACGAACCAGCCCACCACCGAGGCCACCCACGGCAGGCTCTGCTGCAGCGCCTGCAAGGCCCACAGCAGCGCTTCCTGCATCGCCTTCACGGCATCCGGATCGATCCACAGGCCCATCCAGGCAGGCACCGGCCACTGCGCCGCCACGCGCGCCCATTCGGCGGCGCCACCGCTGGCCAGTACGCCCGCACCCCAGCCGACGAGGCTGGCGCCCGCTGCAGCCAGCGCCGTCCACACCAGGCCCAGCACGGCCACGCTCACCCACAGCAAGACCTTCATCGCATCCTCACAAGGTTCGGGATAACCCGGGCATCGTAGCCAAAGGCGATGGGCCTGATGGCGACCCCACCATCGACGCTTGCAAGCCGGGCAGGCGCTTCGTGCATGATCCGGCCGCCCTGTCTCCACTCCCGCGAGCCATCGATGCGTATTCCCATCCCGATCCGGATGTCACGGCTGCGCCGCGCCGCTGCCGCCTGGTGCGGCGCCGCCGCACTCGCCCTGGCGGCCCTGGCCGCGCCAGTGGCGGCCCAGACGCTGCGCGTGGCCAGCGCCTTCGACCCGCAGACGATGGACCCGCATGCGCTGGCGCTGCTCTACCACTCGCGCATCTCGTATCAGATCTACGACTCGCTCGTGCACCGCAACGAGGCCTTCAAGCTCGAGCCGGGGCTGGCCACGTCGTGGCAGATGACAAGCCCCACGAGCTGGCGCTTCCAGCTGCGCGCGGGCGTGAAGTTCCACGACGGCACGCCCTTCACGGCCGACGACGTGGTGTTCTCGGTCCAGCGCATCCTCGCACCCCCCTCGCAGCGCAGCTTCCAGCTCAAGGGCGTGACGGCGGCACGCAAGGTGGACGAGCTGACGGTGGACCTGGTCACGGAAGCCCCCGACGCGGTGCTGCCGGAGAAGCTCGCCTTCCTCGCCATCATGAGCCGCGCCTGGAGCGAGAAGCACGGCGTGCAGCGCGCACAGGACTTCAACGGCAAGCAGGAAACGCACGCGGTGCGCCACGCCAACGGCACGGGGCCCTTCAGGCTGGAGCGCTACGAGCCGGACGTGCGCACCGTGCTCAAGCGCCACCCGAACTGGTGGGGTGCGGCCGACAAGCGCAACGGCAACGTGCAGGAGGTGGTCTTCGTCTCGGTCAAGAGCGATGCCACACGGCTGGCCGCGCTCGCATCGGGCGAGGTGGATCTCGTGCTCGACCCGCCCTACCAGGACGTGGCGCGCCTGAAGGCCGACCCGCGCATCGCGCTCACGCAGGTGCCCGACCTGGGCCAGCAGTACTTCACCTTCGACCAGTCGCGCGACGAGCTCGAGTGGAGCGATGTCAAGGGCCGCAACCCCTTCAAGGACCTGCGCGTGCGCCAGGCCGTGTACCACGCGGTGAACGTACCGCTGATCGTCGACAAGGTGCTGCGCGGGCAGGCCGTGCCCACCGGGGCCTTCCTGTCACCGTTGGTGGAGGGCTCGCCCGCCGAGCTCGACCGCCGGCTTCCCTTCGACCCCGCCCGCGCCCGCAAGCTGCTGGCCGAGGCGGGCTACCCGAACGGCTTTGCCATCACGCTGGACTGCGTGAACGTGGCCTGGCGCGAGAACGTGTGCCAGGCAGCCGCCGCCATGCTCACGCAGGTGGGCATCCGCACCACGCTGCGCTCGAGCCCGACGAACCAGTTCTTCCCCAAGCTCACGCAGGCCACGGCCAGCTTCGTGGAGTTCGGCTGGAGCGCGAGCCCGGACGCCTGGGCCTCGCTCAACGGCCTGTTCCGCACCTTCGACCGATCGGGCCTGGGCACCTTCAACGCCGGGCGCTACAGCAACCCGAAACTCGACACGCTCATCGACAACATCCGCACCGAACCCGACCTCACGCGCCGGCGCGCGATGGTGACCACCGCCTTGCGCCTGGTGGCCGACGACCTGCCCTACATCCCCCTGTACCGCCGCACGCTGACGTGGGCGATGCAGCGCAAGGTCACGCTCGTGCAGTGGCCCAACGACACGGTTGAACTGCGCTGGGTGCGGGTGCGCTGAGCGCGGCTGCGAAGCCCGTTCAGCCCGTTCAGCTCGCCTGCGAGGCCAGCCGCATCCGGTCCGCGGCCGCGGGCACGAGGCGCCGCACGCCCGGCAGCAGCTCCTCGCGCACGGCCTGCAGCGCGGCCTCCCAGGCCGCCTCGAACAGCCGCTCGTGCTCGCCACGCCGGCCCACGAGGTGGATCGAGCGCTCGGCCAGCGGAACATCCAGCAACCCTGCCCGCACCTGGGCCGCATGCGCGGCCCCCTGCAGCAGGCAGCTCGGCGTGGTGAGGGCCCAGCCGAAGCCCGCGGCCACCATGGCCACGAGGGTGTCGGCCGCGTCCACTTCCAGCCGCGAGGTGGCACGCACCGCCTGCCGGCGCAGCAGCGTCTCCACCTGCGTGCCCAGGTGCGAGCCGGCATTGAAGCGCACGAGCGGCCCCGCGCCGGCGAGCTGGCGCAGCAGCGCGCGATCGAAGCTCGCCGCAGCGGGCAGCCGCGAGGCGCGTGGGGTCAGGACGATGAAGGGCTCGGTGTAGACCAGCCTGTCCACGCACGCCTCCAGGCCCTCGTAGGGGTCGGTGGTCACGACGATGTCGAAGCCGCGCGTGAGCAGCTCCTCGCCGAGGTGGGGCGAGAGGCCGGTGCGCACGGCCAGCCTCAGGGTCTTGTGCAGCATCTGCCCGATGAAGGCGGGCCCGCAGGTGGCCGCAAAGGAATCGACCAGGCCGATCGACACCTCCGGCGCGATGCCCATGCTTGCCTCGAGCACCTCTGAGCGCAGCTGCGCGCCTTCGGCCAGCAGCGCGCGCCCCCGGTTGAGCAGCGTCAGCGCCGCGGGCGTGAGCTGCAGCGGGCGGCGCTTGCGGTCGAAGAGCACCACACCGAGCTCCTCCTCGAGCTGCCGAATGCCCTGCGAGACGGCCGACTGCGTGGTGCCCAGCCGCAGCGCCGCGGCCGACATGTTGCGCTCCTCGGCGGTGGTCACGAACAGGTGCAGCACCTGCAGGTCGATGGGCCGATGACGCATCGCGCAAGCCTACCGCAGCACCACGGGCTTGGGCGTGCCGGGCCGAGGAGGGGGGCCCCGCCTACGACAGGCTCTCGCCGAGAAAGCGCAGCCAGTTCTCGCCCAGCAGCGCGCGGATGCGGCGCTCGCTCCAGCCGCGCTCGACCATCGCCTGCGTCAGGCGCGGGTAGTCGGCCAGCGTCTCCATGCCGCGCACGAAAGGCGCGCAGCCGCGGCCCGGGTTGGCGCGGCGGGCGTAGCCCTTGTCCTGGCGCAGCCAGTCGAAGAAGGCCTCGTCCTGGCCCTGGGTGAAGTCGGTGCCGATGCCCACGTTGGCTTCGCCGCACACGTCGATCATGTACTCGAACATCTCCACGCAGTCGGCCAGCGTCGTGGCCGCGCCGGTCTTCATGAAAGGGGGGTAGGTGGCCACGCCGACGAAGCCGCCGCGCTCGACGATCTCGCGCAGCTGCGCATCGCTCTTGTTGCGCGGGTGGTCGAAGGCGCCGCGCGGGGCCACGTGCGTGTAGGCGCAAGGCCGGCGCGAATGTGCGATCGCCTCTGAGGCGGTGCGTGCGCCCACGTGAGACAGGTCCACCAGCATGCCCAGGCGGTTCATCGCATCGATCACCTCGCGCCCGAAGCCCGACAGGCCACCGTTGTGTTCCTCCCAGCAGCCCGAGCCGACGAGGTTCTGGGTGTTGTAGGTGAGCTGGATCACGCCTACGCCCATGTCCTTGAACAGGGGCAGCAGGTCGAGCCGATCCTCGATCGCGCTCGTGTTCTGCCAGCCCAGCAGGATGCCCACGCGGCCCGAGGCCTTGGCCTGGCGGATGTCCTCGGCGCTGCGCACCTGCACGATCAGGTCGGCATGGTCGACGAAGGCCTGCTTCCAGCGCGCCAGGTTGATCATCGTGTCGCGCAGCCCCTCCCAGATCGAGCAGGTGCAGTTGGCCGCGGTCAGGCCGCCGCGGTGCATGGCCTCGAAGACTTCGCGGCTCCAGCGGGAGACGACGAGGCCGTCTACGACGATCGAGGAGGCATGCAGGGCTTGTGCGTCCATGGGGAGGCGTTCCGTCTGAAGGGTGCGGGGAGGGTCGGCAGGGGGCACGGGCGCGTCAGTGCGCCGACGATGGGCCGGGGCCTGCGGGCGAGGCCTCGGCAAGGAAGGGCAGCACCAGGTCGAGGAGCTCGCTCGTGCGCGTCTCGGCAAAGAGATGCCCGCCGCCGTCAAGCAGCGCAAGCCGCGCGCCGGGGATCTGCCGCGCCGCCTCCTGCGCATGCCACAGCGGCATCACGAGGTCGTCGCGCGCGCCCACGACGAGGGTGGGCTGGCTCAGCGCCGGGTACAGCGGGCGGGCGTCGAAGCCGAGGATGGCGTCGAGCCGCGCGGCGATGCCGGCTGCGTCCTGGGGAGCAGCCAGGGCCTGGCGGGCGAGCGCCTCGAAGCGTGCCGCATGCTCGCGGCGGTATTCGGGCGGGTAGATCAGCAGGGCGTTGAAGTGCACGTAGTGGTCGGGCGGCATCGTGCGGGCGGCGGCCTTGCGCATCGCCTGCAGCGTGTGCAGCGGCGCATCGCCATGCGTCCAGGGTGCGGCCAGCACGAGCCGGTCGACGCGGCCGGGGTGCTGCGCCGCCAGCGCGGTGGCCTTGCCGGTGCCGGTGGACACGCCGATCACGTGCGCGCGCTCCATGCTGGCGTGGTCCATCAGCGCCACGATGTCATCGGCCAGCTCACGCATCGACTGGCCTTGCCCGGTGCGCTCGCTGCGCCCGGTGCCACGCTGGTCGTAGCTGAGCACGAGGTGGTGGCGGGCCAGCCCCGCCAGCCAGGCGGCGCGCGCCTCGGCTCCGGTGCCCTGCCCGGCCGTGACGACCACCGGCGGCCCCTCGCCTGCGAGCTCGTAGTGGATGCGCACGCCACCGACAACGGCCTCGGCCATGGATGCAGACCTCCTGTGTGTGGGCGCGTCGGGCGCCTTCGCCCCCAGCGGACGGATCATGATCGCGCGGCAGGGGCGCGGATGCCACCGGCTCGAACCCGGGGCCAGGCCCAGTATCAGAGGCGCGCCGCCACATCATCAGATTTGCTAATGGTAGGCCGGCCCGGGGACCAACCCGGATCACGCAGACCCGAGACGGCGCCTAGCATGCAGAAGCCGAGACGGTCGGAACCCTCAGGAGACGCACGATGGACACCACGCTGCACACCCCCAACCAACCAGGCCGTGCACGGCGCCGTGTGCTGCGTGCGCTCTCGCTCGCGCCCACGGCCCTGCTGCTGGGCTGGGGGCTGGCGCACGCCCAGTCGGGCCCCTACCCGAACCGCCCGGTCACGCTGGTGGTGCCCTTCGCCGCGGGCAGCTCCACCGACATCATGACCCGCGTGGTG
>CAILKA010000685.1 GCA_903834645.1 uncultured beta proteobacterium | reverse complement strand
CGCGCCTCCTCGAACTGCTCGGCATTGAGCATGCGGCTGCGCATCATGAAGCTCAGCGCGCGGCGCGTGTCCATCACGTTGCGCCGGATGCGGCCGTTCAAGTCCTCCTCGCGCGCGATCGCCCCGAGCGCCTCGGCGGCCGTGGCGTCGTTGACGTCCTCCTTGAGCACGCGCGCGCTCACGGCTTCGAGCCGGTCATAGATGCCCTCCAGTGCGTCGGCCGAGTACTCGGCGTCGGCGTCGTAGAGCTTGAGCAGCACGTCCTTGGCGTCCTCGATGAGCGCAGGGATGCGGCGCGCGCGCAGGCGCAGCAGCCGGAACACGGGCAGATCCTCCTCGTGCACCGAGAAGAGCACGCCGTCCTTGAGGATGAAGGCCACGCGCACGTTGCGCGTGCGCCGGCCTTCGGTCTCGTCGTCGCCCTCGATGAGGAAGTCCGAGCGGATGTGCAGCTCGCCGTTGTCCTCCTCGTAGAAGCGCGCCGACTCCTCCAGGTCCTCGTCGACGATGTCCGCGGGCAGCACGAGCCCGAAGCGGCTGGCCATCCAGCCCTTCTCCTCGGCGCTGGGCGCCTCCAGGTCCACCCACACCGGGCGCAGCGGGTCGAGCGCCACGCGCGAGTCGATCTCTTCCTGCACGAGCCGGCCGCTGGCCAGCGAGAAGACGTTGAGCATCGGGTTCTCCGGCGCCGGGCCGGCCCCGGGAGGGCACGGCAGCCTATGGGCGCGATCGGGGTGTTGGGGGGCGGTGAAACCGTCTCACCCCCGCAAGCCGGTCGTGACCGGCTTGCCGATGCCAGGGTGGACGGTCACCGAGGGTGACTCTGGTCCAAGGAAGTCTCCGAAGGGGTAACGAATTCGATTATGCCGGCAAGCCGTGGCGCCCCCGGCGCACTTTTCACACCTTCACGTACAGCCGCCGGCGGTCCATCGCCACCGCCAGCGCGGTGTACAGCGCCACGTTGGCCAGCGCGAAGCCGAGCGACCCCAGCCGTGGGTCGCCCGCCATGGCGCCCAGCGGCTCGAAGACCGTGCGGTAGACCCAGGGCAGCGGCGTGAGCCAGCGCGGCCGGCCCTCGGCATCCGCCCCGTCGCCCCAGCGAAAGAGCGCGAGTACACGAGGCAGGAAGCCGCTGAGCACGAAGATGAAGAGGGCGTTGCGCCCGTGCGCCTCCATCCAACCGATCCAGGCGGCCCGCGCGCCGCGCATCTCGATGCCGCGCAGCGCCAGGGCCAGCGTGGCCGTGGCCGCCCCGGTGGTCGCGAGCACGTAGCTCGAAGTCCAGATCTTCTTGTTCACCGGCATTGCGAAATGCCACAGCCAGGCCAGCGCCAGGAGCGCGCAGGCGCCCACGAAGAGGCGCACGAGCAGCGCATCGTCGATCGCGCGCTGGCTCACCACGAGCCGCCCCACGGCGTAGCCCAGCAGCACCTGCGCCACCGCGGGCAGCGTGCTGCCCAGCCCCTCGGGGTCGAAGGGAACGCCCTCGCCGCGGTACAGGTGTGCGCTGCCGAGCACGGAGCGGTCCAGGTGCGTGCCGAAGAAGCCTTCCAGGCTGTACGGGTCGCCGCCCTGGGCCAGGGCCACGCAGGCCGCCCAGTAGGCAAGCAGCAGCACCGCCGAGGCGCCCACGGCCACGCGCACGTCGGCATCGGGCCGCGCCACGCCTGCGCCCAGGCGCCGTCCGATGGCATGCGCCGCCCACAGCAGCAGCGCAGCCGCCCCCCACGCCAGCGCGATGCGCTGCAGCACGCCCATGATGCGCAGCGTCTCCAGGCTGCGCGGCACGAGCTCGCCCGCGGCGTCCCAGCGCACGAAGGGGCTCCAGTTGAGCAGCAGGCCGATGAGGAAGATGAGCGCGGTGCGCCGCGCCACCTTGGCAGCCACCTGCGCGGCCGGTTGCTGCAGCAGCGCCGGCAGCGTGATGGCCAGCGCATTGCCCACCGCGAAGAGGAAGAACGGGAAGACGAGGTCGGTGGGCGTCAGGCCGTGCCAGTCGGCATGCCCCAGCGGTGGATACAGGTGCTTCCAGGTGCCGGGGTTGTTCACGAGGATCATCCCCGCCACGGTGGCGCCGCGAAAGGCGTCGAGCGCGCGCAGCCGGGACGGCGCGGATGGTGTGGTGCCCGTTGTGCTCATCTGCTTACCGCTCGGGGCGCGCCGCCGCGCCCAGCGCCTGCTCGACACTGCCCTCGGCCGCCTCCAGCCGCGCGCGCGCCTGCGCCGGGTCGAGCCCGGCGCGCAGCATCACGATGGCCGTCTTCACGTGGCCCTCGCAGGCCTGCAGCGCCGCGCGCGCCGATGCCTCGTCCGCT
>CAILKA010000684.1 GCA_903834645.1 uncultured beta proteobacterium | reverse complement strand
AGATGTCGATCTCGACGTCGGCGCCGCCGCCACCGTCCTTGATCCACTGGATCGTCGAGCCCCAGGCGCCCACGTAGAAGGAACCGGCCGAGTAATCGATTCCGCCTTGCAGCGCGGGCTTCAGGCGCGTCTGGGAAATCCCGCGGTAGCGGTAGTCGGTGACGGCACCCACGTTGAAAGCGACCGACGAGTCGGCGGCCAGGGCCGGGGTGGCCAGGGTCGAGGCAGCCAGCGCGGTGGCGGTGGCCAGGAGGCTCAGGCGAAGGTTGTGCATGGTCGGGGGTCCTTGTGCGGTTTCGGGGCCGTGCGCGTGCCAGGCGCTCGGCGGATGGGGATCGGAAGACTGTCGGGAAGTGTTCTGCACGATCCGTGCCATGCCTGGCCGACACGCACCGCCGAACCCGATGGGCCCCTCTGGCCCAGACACCCGCAAGGTGAAGCCACGCCCAGCCCGCTCCGGCAGCGCCCGGTCTCCCCCCAACGGTTGCCCCTTTCGGGTGCGCACCAATTCGGTGCTTCCGCGGCGAGCCACGATACGACATGCTTGGGCCATGCCCAGCTGCCTCCCATCCTCCGAAAGGACCGGCACATGACCCTGGCCGTGGTGAGGAGCCGGGCGCTGGATGGGCTGTCGGCGCGCGAAGTGCGCGTGGAGGTGCACCTGGCCAACGGCCTGCCAGGCTTCGCGCTCGTCGGGCTCGCTGACACCGAGGTCAAGGAGTCGCGCGAGCGGGTGCGCGCGGCGCTGGCCGAGAGCGGCTTTGCTTTCCCGCACAACCGGCGCGTCACGGTCAGCCTGGCACCCGCGGACCTGCCCAAGGAGTCCGGGCGCTTCGACCTGCCGATTGCGCTCGGGATCCTGGCGGCCAGCGAGCTGATCGACGCGGCGCGGCTCGACGCCTTCGAGTTTGCGGGCGAGCTGTCCCTGGCCGGTGAGCTGCGCCCGGTGCGCGGCGCGCTGGCCCTGGCGCTGGCGGCGCGGCGCGAGGGGGCGGCCCGCTCGCTCGTGCTGCCCCTGGAGAGCGCACAGGAGGCCGCCCGCGTGCCGGGGGTAGATGTGCGCGCAGCGCGCGATCTGCCGCAGGTGGTGCGGGCGCTGCAGCGGGCAAAAGCGGGTGACGCGGGCACCCCGCCCGAATTGCCGCGCGCCCAGGCGGCACCCGCCTACCAGGCCTGCGTGCCGGGTGCCGCGCCCGACCTTCGCGACGTGCGCGGCCAGGCCGGTGCGCGCCGCGCGCTCGAGATCGCCGCCGCCGGCTCGCACCCCTTGCTCCTCGTGGGCCCACCCGGCACCGGCAAGTCGATGCTCGCGCAGCGCCTGGCCGGGATCCTGCCGCCCATGGCGGCGCAAGAGGCTCTGGAAAGCGCGGCCCTGCAGGGGCTGGCGCGCAACGGTGCCGAGCCGCTGGCCCCGGGCCGGCACCCGGTACGGGCCCCGCATCACACCGCCAGCGCCGTCGCGCTCGTGGGCGGAGGCAGCCCGCCCCTGCCGGGCGAGATCTCGTTGGCGCATGGCGGCGTGCTCTTCCTCGACGAGCTGCCCGAATTCCCGCGCACCGCGCTCGAGGCGCTGCGCGAGCCGCTGGAAACGGGCCGCGTCACGCTGTCGCGTGCCGGCCGTCAGGCGCACTACCCGGCCCGCTTCCTTCTGGTCGCCGCGATGAACCCCTGCCCCTGCGGCTGGCTGGGTGCCTTCGCGGCCACCGGCCGGGCCTGCCGCTGCACGCCCGATGCGGTGGCGCGCTACCAGGGCCGGGTATCGGGGCCACTGCTCGACCGCATCGACCTGCTCGTGGAGGTGCCGGCGCAAGGGCCCGAGGCCCTGCTGGCGACGACACCGGGCGAGCCCTCGGCGCAGGTGGCGGCACGCGTGGCCACCGCACGGGAGCGCATGCAGACCCGGCAGGGAGCCCCCAACGGCGCGCTCGAGGCGGCAAGCCTGGCTGCCTCCATGGCGCTGGAGCCGCAGGCGCGCCACTTCGCGCAAGCCGCCGCGCAGCGGCTGGGCTGGTCGGGTCGCGCCCTGCACCGCACGCTCAAGGTGGCGCGCACGGTGGCCGATCTCGCCGGTTCGGACGCGGTGTGCCTGGCGCACGTGGCCGAGGCGGCGCAGTGGCGCCGGGCGCTGGGGAGCTGAGCGGGCCCGTGCAGCGGCCCGGCGCGGCCCGTCAGAGCACCGGCGCGAGCGCCTTGCGCGCCAGGGCGTCGTCCATGGCCATGCGACGCGCCCAGTCGGTGAGCTGGTCCTCGCCGATGCGCCCGACGTTGAAGTAGGTGGCCTGCGGATGCGCGAGGTAGAAGCCGCTAACGCTGGCCGCCGGCGTCATTGCCAGACTGTCTGTCAGGCCCATGCCGATGCTGTCGGCCTGCAGCACACGGAACAGGTCACGCTTGATGCTGTGGTCGGGGCAGGCCGGGTAGCCCGGCGCCGGGCGGATGCCGCGGTACTTCTCTGCGATCAGCTCCTCGCTGTCCAGCGCCTCGTCCGGCGCATAGCCCCAGAACTCAGTGCGCACGCGCTGGTGCAGCCGCTCGGCAAAGGCCTCGGCCAGGCGGTCGGCCAGCGCCTTGTAGAGGATGGCCGAGT
>CAILKA010000683.1 GCA_903834645.1 uncultured beta proteobacterium | reverse complement strand
GCTCCAGCAGCGGTACGTCCTCGCGGCTGGCCTGGGCCAGCACGCGGCGGTTGAAGGCGAGGATCGAGCGCTCGCGGTCGAGCAGGGGCAGGGGGGGAGCGGAGGGCGCTGCTGGGATCATCCGCGGACCTTGCCGCGGAAATGTGACAACTTCAAGAAACCGACGCCGGTGCGAACCCGAAGCGGCGTCGGTAGCTCGCCGGCAGGTCGGCCAGGTCCAGCATCATGGGCAGGTCGGCGCAGCCGAAGTCCGGGTCCCAGGCGGGCGCGCCCAGCACCCGCGCCCCGCAGGCCAGGTAGCCCTTGATAAGGGCAGGCGGCTCCACCGGCAGATCGCCGCGCAACTGCTGCAGCGGCAGCGGCAGGCGAGGTTGCACGAGCCGCTGCAAAGGCGCGAGGTGCGTCGGGCGCAGCTGCTCCCACAAGCTCGCTGCTGCGTGCCCACCGTCGAGCATGGGTACGCTGGCGCACCCGATCATCAGGTCCAGCCCGTTTCGCTGCATGAACTGGAGCAGCTGCGTCCACAGCAGCAGGATCACACCGCCCGTGCGCCAGCGCGGATCGATGCAGGAGCGGCCAAGCTCCACCATGCGCGGGCGCAGCGCGAGCCACGCGCCCAGATCGAACTCGGTTTCGGTGTAGAGGCCGCCAGCTTGACGTGCGCCCGCTGGCGTGAGCACCCGATAGGTGCCCACCACCTCCTCGGGCTGCCCGTCTGCCGGCCGGGCCAGGACGATCAGGTGCTCGCAATGCGGGTCGAAGGCGTCTGCGTCGAGGCCGGGAGGTGTGCCAGGGGGAGGGCGCAACGTCGCGCCCATCTCCCCCGCGAAGACGGCATGGCGCAGGCGTTGCGCCGCCTGCACCTCCTCCTCGTGTCGAGCCCAGCGCGCGTGCAGCGAGGCGGCGGGCCGGGGTGCCGGGCGTGCGGCGTGGTACGCGTCCTGGACCAGGGTCGGGGCGGTCATGGTGTCCATGGCCGCAACTGTTGAGAAGATGCATGACGTCTGCGTGAAGGCCTCGTGAAGGGTTCGTGACGCAAACGGGGGTGCCGCGTCATCGGGAGGTCACCTTCGGGCGCGAGCATCCAGCGTCTCCACCCTGCGGCCCCACCAAGATGGACAACGAAGGCAGCGCCACCCTGGACGTGCGAACCGTCTGGATCTCGGACCTGCATCTCGGGACGCCCGGCTGTCAGGCCAGAGCTCTACTGGAATTCCTCAAGGATGTGCGCTGCGACACGTTGTACCTCGTGGGGGACATCGTCGACGGCTGGCAGCTGCGCCGCAGCTGGTACTGGCCGCAGTTGCACAACGACGTGGTGCAGAAGCTCCTGCGCAAGGCGCGCAAGGGCACGCGCGTGGTCTTCGTGCCGGGCAACCACGACGAATTCGCGCGCCGCTATGTCGCGCACAACTTCGGCGGCGTAGACGTAGTTGAGGACTGCATCCACGTCACGGCCGACGGCAGGCGGTTATGGATCACGCACGGCGATCACTTCGACGGCGTGATCCAGTGCGCCAAGTGGCTGGCCTACGTGGGGGACGCGGCCTACGAGTTCACGCTGAAGGTGAACCGCTGGTTCAACCACCTGCGTGCGCGCCTGGGGCTGCCCTACTGGAGCCTGTCGCGCTACCTCAAGCTCAAGGTCAAGCGTGCCGTGAGCTACGTCAGCGACTTCGAGGTGGCGGTGGCGCGCGAGGCCAGGCGGCGCGGGGCCGATGGCGTGGTGTGCGGGCATATCCACCACGCCGAGATCCGTGACATCGATGGCGTGCTTTATTGCAACGATGGCGACTGGGTGGAGTCGCTCACCGCGCTCGTCGAGCACCACGATGGCAGGCTCGAGATCATCGACCGCAGCGAGTCTCGCGACGCGAGATTGGCTGCCGCCGCAGCGGCCACTCCGGCTCCGGCTCACGCCCCGCCCGTGGCCCCGCTCCCGCGGCCCCTCGTTGTGCCCGCGATCGCCTCCGAAGCGTCGGCGGCGGGTGACGCGACGGCCGTGAGCCTGCGCTGAGCTCTCCCACCCTTCTTGCTGCCGGACACCCCCCCCATGGTCGATCCTCTCGTCCTCACCCCCTCGCTGCTGGCGGCCTCGGCCGTGTCCCTGGCGGGACTCGCCTGGGGCGGGCCGCGCGTCAAGCAGCGCCTCGAGCTCTCGCGGGCCAAGCATCGGTCCCTGGCCGGCCACTCACGCCTGGCCAAGCGCATCGCCTCGCTGCTGCCGGGCTACGCCTACGACGAAGAGGCCTTCCTGGCCTCCGACGGCGCCCCGGCAGCGGTCGTGCAGCAGCGGCGAGAGGGCTTGGCCGAGCTGGCCCGGGAGTACGCCTCGCGCTATGCGCTGAGCCTGGTCAGCACGGCGCGTGCGCGCGAGGCGCTGCCAGACCTGCAGTTCACCGGCAGCTACCGCGTGCCCTACCAGTACGGCCCCCACTTGCGCGAGCAGCTGCGCGTGGCGGGGTTCCTCGCGGCCTCCGCCGGTGTCCAGGTGGAAGACCTGGATGGCAATGCCCTCTACGACCTCACCGGCTCCTATGGCGTCAACCTCTTCGGCTACGACTTCTACAAGGCCTGCATCGAGGAGGCCCAGGCGGTCGCCCGTGGCCTGGGCCCGGTGCTCGGCGCCTACCATCCCTGCGTGCTGGAGGTGATCGAGGGGCTGCGCGCCATCAGCGGCCATGACCAGTTTTCCTTCCACATGTCAGGCACCGAGGCCGTCATGCAGGCGGTTCGGCTGGCGCGGTACCACACGCGGCGCACCCACCTCGTGCGCTTCTGCGGCGCGTACCACGGCTGGTGGGAGGATGTGCAGCCGGGCCCGGGCAACCCGCTGCCCCCACGCGAGACCTACACGCTGCGCGACATGGACCCGCGCAGCCTGAAGGTGCTGCGCACGCGGCGCGACATCGCCTGCGTGCTCGTGAACCCGCTGCAGGCGCTGCATCCCAATGCCAACGCGCCCGGGGACTCCTCGCTCGTGGACAGCAGCCGGCGCGCAGGCTTCGACCGGGCTGCCTACACCCGGTGGCTGCAGGAGCTGCGCGCGGTCTGCACCGAGCGCGGCATCGTGCTCCTATTCGACGAGGTCTTCGTCGGCTTCCGCCTCGCCCCGGGCGGGGCGCAGGAGTACTTCGGCGTGCAGGCCGACCTGGTGACCTACGGCAAGACGCTGGGCGGAGGTCTGCCGGTGGGGGTGGTGTGCGGCCCG
>CAILKA010000682.1 GCA_903834645.1 uncultured beta proteobacterium | reverse complement strand
TCGAGCGCCTGGCCGACCTCGTCGGTCCGACCGTCAGGGTGGGCAACCTTGTGTGCGCGCGTGCCTTCCAGGCCGGGGTGGGCTGCGCCGACGCCGACCGGGGTACCACTGTCTGGACCCGCAACCTCGGCGGATGGCAGCCCGTGGGCGGGGATGACCAGGTGCTGGTGGCGGCAGATGCATCGGACCGGATCGCAGCGTGGAGGCTGCTCAACGGCGAGTCGCTGTGGAGTTCGGAGCGGCTGCTGCACCGGCAACTCGGTGGAGTCGCCGTCGCTGGGCGGGTCGCGGTGGCGGGAGATGCTCAGGGCCTCGTTCACTTCCTGGACAAGCTCACGGGCGAACCCCTCCTGCGTCTGCCGACCGACGGATCGGCGGTCGTAGGCGCCCCGACTCTGGCCGGCACGACGCTCGTGGTCGTGACGCGCGCCGGGGGTGTTTTCGGCTTTCGGCCGGACTAGCGTGGGCACACACCGATGCAGCCGGTGATTGCGATCGTCGGCCGGCCCAACGTGGGCAAGTCGACGTTGTTCAACCGGCTCACGAAGAGCAGGGATGCCATCGTGGCCGACTTCCCCGGCCTCACGCGCGACCGTCACTACGGACAAGCGCGCCTGGGGAACCAGCGCTTCATCGTCATCGACACTGGGGGCTTCGAGCCCGACAGCTCCACGGGGATCGTGCGCGAGATGGCGCGCCAGACGCGGCAGGCAGTGGCCGAGGCCGATGCAGTGATTTTTGTCGTGGACATACGGGCCGGACTGTCGGCGCAGGACCACGAAATCGCACGCTTCCTTCGCACGCAGCGAAAGCGCGTGGTGCTGGCGGCCAACAAAGCCGAAGGCATGCAGGACTCTCCGGCGCTGGCCGAGTTCCACGAGCTGGGCATTGGCGATCCGTTGCCTGTCTCCTCGGCGCATGGCCAGGGCATCCGCAGCCTCGCCCAAGCCGCGCTGGACGGTCTGGGGCTCGACGGCGAGGACGAGGGCGAGGACGAGGGGCTCGATGAGGCTCGCCCGGACCTGGCGCCCGGTGCGCCGATCCGGCTGGCCGTGGCGGGCCGTCCCAATGCCGGCAAGTCCACGCTCATCAATACCTGGCTAGGGGAGGAGAGGCTGGTGGCATTCGACCAGCCAGGCACCACCCGCGATGCCATCCATGTGCCGTTCGAGCGAGATGGGCGGCGCTACGAACTGGTGGATACCGCTGGCCTGCGCCGCAAGGGCCGCGTGTTCGAGGCGGTCGAGAAGTTCTCGGTCGTGAAGACCCTGCAGGCGATCTCGGAGGCGCACGTCGTGGTGTTGCTGATCGATGCCGTGCAGGGCGTGGGCGAGCAGGATGCGCACATCGCTGGCTATGTCGTCGAGTCTGGCCGCGCCCTGGTGGTGGCCGTCAACAAGTGGGATGCGCTGGACCGCTATGCGCGTGAACTGCTGGAGCGTCAGCTCGAGCAGCGGCTCGCATTCATGCCCTTCGCCCAGGTGCTGCACATCTCAGCGCTGAAGCGCCAGGGCCTGGGGCCGCTGTGGAAGGCGATCGACGCGGCGCATGCCTCGGCGGTGCGCAAGCTGTCCACTCCCGCCTTGACGCGCCTGCTGCGCGAGGCGGTGGAGCAGCAGCAGCCCCCGCGCGCCGGACGCTTCAGGCCCAAGCTGCGGTACGCGCACCAAGGCGGCATGAATCCCCCGGTCGTGGTCGTACACGGCACTTCTCTCGACCACGTGGGCCCCTCCTATCGGCGCTACCTCGAGGGGCGTATCCGCGCGCACTTCGAGCTCGTGGGCACGCCGCTGCGGATCCAGATGCGCTCGGCCGCCAACCCCTTCGACGATCGGGACTGATTCGACCCTGGACGCTGGTTGCGCCCGGAAATTGTCCGCCCTTGCACGCCCTGCGGCCTTGCAGTCGCGAGGGCCAACCCCATGTGGTAACGTCAGAGTCCTCTCATCAATCACGGAGCATATCGTGAGCAACAAAGGCCAGCTGCTGCAGGATCCCTTTCTCAACCTGCTGCGCAAGGAGCACGTCCCGGTCTCGATCTACCTCGTCAACGGCATCAAGCTGCAGGGGCACATCGAGTCCTTCGACCAGTACGTGGTGCTCCTGCGCAACACGGTGACGCAAATGGTCTACAAGCACGCCATCTCCACCGTGGTGCCCGGGCGCGCTGTCAACTTCCACCCCAACGAGCCGGGTGAGGCAGCGGGCTGAAGCGGCCCGACACCTCGCCTGTGCCCCACCGAGCGGGCCCCGCCACCTTGAACCGAGACCAGGCCACATCCGAGCCGACCACCGAGGGACCGCCCAAGGCCGTTCTCGTGGGCGTGGACATCTCCGGCGTTGCCGGCTTCGATCCCAGCCTTGAAGAGCTTGCCCTGCTGGCGGCGTCAGCCGGGGACGAGACCGTGGCGCGCGTGACCGCACGCCGCAAGACGCCCGACGCAGCCCTCTTCGTCGGCTCGGGCAAGGCCGACGAGATCCGCGAAGTCGTGCAGGGCACGGGCGCGAACGGCGTGATCTTTGACCAGAGCCTGTCGCCCGTTCAGCAGCGCAACCTGGAGCGCCACCTGGGCGTGCCGGTGGCCGATCGCACCGGATTGATCCTGGATATCTTTGCCGCGCGCGCCCAGAGCCATGAGGGCAAGCTGCAGGTGGAGCTGGCGCGCCTGCAGTACCTCTCGACGCGACTCGTGCGGCGCTGGTCTCACCTGGAGCGTCAGCGGGGCGGCATCGGCACGCGGGGCGGTCCGGGCGAGACCCAGATCGAGCTGGACCGCCGCATGATCGGTGAGCGCATCAAGTCGCTCAAGGTGCGGCTGGAGAAGGTCCAGCGCCAGCGTGGCACGCAGCGACGCGCGCGGCTACGCAGCGGGTCTTTCCGGGTGTCGCTCGTGGGCTATACCAACGCGGGCAAGTCCACCCTCTTCAATGCGCTGGTCAAGGCCCGGACGCTCGCGGCCGACCAGCTCTTCGCCACCCTCGACACCACCACCCGCGCCTTGTGGCTCGAGCAGGCGGGGGAGGCGGTATCGCTGTCGGACACGGTGGGCTTCATTCGCGAGCTCCCGCACCGCCTGGTCGAAGCCTTCAAGGCCACCCTCGTCGAGGCAGTCGAAGCGGACCTGCTGCTCCACGTGGTGGATGCCTCCAGCCCGGCTGCGGCCGAGCAGCAGGAGCAGGTTCTGAAGGTACTCGAGGAGATCGGGGCGGCCGGTGTGCCGCAGATCCTGGTCTTCAACAAGATCGACCTCCTGGAGCCCTCACGGCTGCCGCGCGTGGCGCACGACGAGCTCGAGGCCGGGCCAGGCCCACGTACGCCGCGTGTCTTCATCAGCGCGCACGATGGGCGCGGCCTGGCGGAGCTGCGTGGCCTGATCGCGCAGGCGCTCATGGCTGGGCGCGCACCGCGGTCCGTCGATTCCCCCGAAACCCGCTTCGAGTCCGCTCACTAGGCAGGCTCCCGACGCATGAAGAAGCTCATCTCCCTCATCTACAACCAGCGCCCGGATGGTCCGCCTGACCTGGACGAACTGTGGCGCGACTTCAACCGCAAGCTCTCGGGGCTGTTTGGCGGCAAGGGCGGCGCTCGCCCGCGTGGAGGCGGGGACGCAGGCGGTCCCGGCGGATCCGGGCCGGGAGGCGAGCCGCCGTTTCGGGCCGATGCCAGGAGCGCGGGGATCGGTGTGGGGGTGGTCGGCGGCGTCGTGCTGCTCGTGTGGCTGGGCAGCGGTGTCTTCATCGTCCAGGAAGGCCAGCAGGCGGTCGTCACTTCGTTCGGCAAGTTCAGCCATACCTCCGATGCAGGCATCCAGTGGCGCCTGCCTTACCCCTTCCAGGCCCACGAGACGGTGTCGGTCACCCAGCTGCGCTCGGTTCAAGTTGGTACCGACACCGTGGTGCCCACCACGGGCTTGCGCAACTCGTCGATGCTCACGCAGGACGAGAACATCGTGGATATCCGCTTCACCGTGCAATACCGGCTCAAGGATGCCCGTGCGTTCCTGTTCGAGAACCGCAGCCCTGGCGAGGCTGTGGTCCAGGCCTCCGAGTCTGCCGTGCGTGAGATTGTCGGGCGCAGCAACGTCGACCAGGTGCTCTATGAGCAGCGTGACGCCATCGCGGTGGACTTGATGAAGTCTCTGCAGGGCCAGCTCGATCGTCTGAACGCCGGCATCCTCGTGGCCAATGTGAACGTTCAGAACGTGCAGGTTCCAGAGCAGGTCCAGGCCGCCTTCAACGACGCCGTGAAGGCCGGGGCCGACCGTGACCGCTTCAAGAACGAAGGGCAGGCCTACGCAAGCGATGTCATCCCGAAGGCGCGTGGCACGGCGGCGCGCCTGAACGAGGAGGCGGAAGGCTACCGCTCCCGCGTGGTCGCGCAGGCCGAAGGTGATGCGCAGCGCTTTCGCTCCGTGCTCGGCGAGTACCAGAAGGCGCCTGCCGTGACGCGCGACCGCCTCTACATCGAGACGATGCAGCAGGTCTTCAGCAACGTGAGCAAGGTCTACCTCGACAGCCGCTCAGGCTCGAGCCTGCTGTACCTGCCGCTGGACAAGCTGCTGCAGCCGGGTGCCCCAGCTCCTGGTGTGGCCGCTGGCACGGCTCCCGCCGGTGTCGACATTCCGACACCATCGCAGGCGGCGACGCCGGCCGTCGCCGATCCGCGCACGCGCGACGCCTCGCGCAGCCGTGACCGCGAAGGCCGTTGAGGAGGCATGGGAATGAACCGAATCGGATTGATCGCTGGCGGCCTGCTGGGCGTGCTCCTGCTCCTGAGTTCGATGCTCTTCGTGGTGGATCAGCGGCAGGTGGCGGTGATCTATTCCCTGGGCGAGATCAGGGAAGTGGTGACCGAGCCTGGCCTGAACGTGAAGCTGCCGCCGCCGCTGCAGAACGTCGTCTTTCTCGACAAGCGCATCCAGACGCTCGACAGCCCGGAGACGAGGCCGATCTTCACGGCTGAAAAGAAGAGCCTCGTCATCGACTGGCTGGTCAAGTGGCGCATCAACGAGCCCCGTCAGTTCATCCGCAACAACGGCGTGGACTTTCGCAACCTGGAAAGTCGCCTGAGCCCCGTGGTGCAGGCGGCGTTCAACGAGGAAGTGACGCGGCGCACGGTCCGGGGCGTCCTGGCCACCGAGCGTGACAAGGTCATGATGGATGTGCGCAACCGCCTGGCCGACGAGGCCAAGGGCTTCGGCATCGAAATCGTGGACGTGCGCATCAAGCGTGTGGACTTCGTGGCCGACATCACGGACGCCGTCTACCGCCGCATGGAGTCCGAGCGCAAGCAGGTGGCCAACGAGCTGCGCTCGCAGGGCGCGGCGGAGGGCGAGAAGATCCGCGCTGATGCCGATCGCCAGCGCGAGGTCATCATTGCCGAGGCCTACCGAGATGCCCAGAAGATCAAGGGCCAGGGCGATGCGAAGGCCTCGGCGCTGTATGCCGATGCGTTCGGGCGCGACCCTCAGTTTGCCCAGTTCTACCGCAGCCTCGAAGCCTACCGTGCGAGCTTTCGCAACCGCTCCGACATGATGGTCGTGGACCCGAATATCGACTTCTTCCGGGCCATGCGAGGCGGCGGCGGCGGCGCCGGCGCGGGTGGCGCGCCTGCGGCCGCTGCACCTCGCAAGTGAGTGCTGGCGGGTGGTTGACTGGTTGCTCGGGGCTCTGGCCCTGATGTTGATCCTCGAGGGGCTGCTGCCCTTTGTCAGACCGGCCTTGTGGCGAAGGGTGTTCGAGTCAGCCCTTCAGATGAGCGACGGCCAGCTCCGCTTCATCGGGCTGGCCAGCGTGCTGGCGGGCGTGTTGCTGCTCCTGTTCCTGCGCTCCTGAGGGTGCGCAATCCTTCTGCGCTCGAGGGGCGCAGCGACACGGTCGCAGCCTGGGGCAGGGCCGGTACAATGCGGTTTTCAAAGCGGCCGCTGTTGCCCATGTCCCGAGCCTGGCTCCTACCGGAGCATGTTGCAGACGTCCTGCCTGCCGAGGCGAGGCGGGTCGAACTCCTCAGGCGTCGGCTGCTCGATCTGGCCACTGCCCAAGGGTTCGAGCTCGTCCTTCCACCGCTGGTCGAGCACGTCGACTCGCTCCTGTCCGGCACCGCGGGGGAACTCGACCTCAAGACTTTCAAGCTGGTTGACCAGATCAGCGGCAGGCAGCTCGGTGTCCGGGCCGACATCACGCCACAGGCTGCGCGCATCGATGCCCATCTGCTCAACCGCGAGGGGGTGGTGAGGCTGTGCTATTGCGGCAGCGTGCTGCACGCCCGCCCAGTCGGGCCCTCCGCCAGGCGCGAGCTGTTGCAGTTCGGTGCCGAGGTGTTCGGGCATGCGGGGCTGGAGGCCGACCTCGAGGTCCAGCAGCTGGCAGTCGAGGGCGTGGCCGCCTCGGGAGCTGGCGGGCTGGTGGTCGATCTCGCCGATGCCCGCATCCTGCGAGCGGTGCTGGCCGGCGTGGTGCTGGACGCCTCGGCGCTGCAGCAGGTTGCGCAGGCCCTGGCGGCCAAGGACGCTCCGCGTGTGCAGGCTCTGGCCAGGGATCTGCCAGACGAGGCGGGGCAGGGCCTGGTGGCCATGCTGCAGTTGTACGGCGGACGCGAGGTGCTCGGGCGTGCGCGCGAGCGCCTGCCGCAACGGCCCCTCGTCCGTCAGGCTCTGGACGATTTGGACTGGCTGGCCACCCATCTGCAGCGAGCCTTCGGCGAGAGCCTGCGGGTGGGTTTCGATCTGGCTGACATGGGCGGCTACGCTTACTACAGCGGCCCGCGTTTTGCGGTGTATGGCTCGGGCTTTCCGGATGTACTGGCCCGTGGCGGGCGCTACGACGAGGTGGGCGCCGTGTTCGGGCGCAACCGCCCTGCGGTCGGCTTCAGCCTGGACGTCCTGGCGCTGGCTGCGCACGCGCCCGACCGGCCTGCGGCGCTGGCGATCCATGCCCCGTGGGGCGAGGAGCCCAGCCTGCGCGAGGCGGTCCGCATCCTGCGCGAGCGCGGCGAAATCGTGGTGTATGCGCTGCCTGGAGCGCCCCACGATTCGGCCTCGCATGAATTTGATCGCGAACTGGTGCGGGTCGGTGATCGCTGGGTGGTGCGCGCAATCGACCCCAGGCTCGCCTGCCTTGCCACGATGGACACTCCCTCATGACAGCATCCACACCCGCGCGGCCCGGCCGCAACGTCGTCGTCGTTGGCACCCAATGGGGCGACGAAGGGAAGGGCAAGGTCGTCGACTGGCTGACCGACCATGCGCAGGGCGTCGTGCGCTTCCAGGGAGGTCACAACGCCGGGCACACGCTCGTGATCGGAGGGCGCAAGACTGCGCTGCAACTGGTCCCCTCCGGTGTCATGCGCCCGGAGGTGGCCTGCTACATCGGCAATGGCGTCGTCGTCGATCCCGCTCACCTCCTGGGGGAGATCACGCGGCTGGAAGGCATAGGCGTGGACGTGCGTTCGCGGCTCTACATCAGCGAGTCCTGCCCCCTGATCCTGCCCTTCCATGTGGAGGTGGACCGTGCGCGCGAAGCACTGCGCGAGAGCAGCGGCAGCGGCAAGATCGGCACGACCGGCAAGGGCATCGGCCCGGCCTACGAGGACAAGGTGGCGCGGCGGGCTCTGCGCGCGCAGGACCTCAAGCACCCCGAGCGCTTCGCGGCCCGGCTTCGCGAACTGCTGGAGCTGCACAACTTCGCACTCGGCGGCTATCTGAAGTCCCGCACCCTTGCCTTCGATCCGATCTTCGAGGCATCGATGGCTGCGGCTGAGCAATTGCGGCCGATGCTGGCCGATGTCGGACACGCGCTTCACCGCAGCCACCTGCGTGGCGACAACCTCCTGTTCGAGGGTGCGCAGGGCACGCTGCTCGACATCGACCATGGCACCTACCCCTATGTGACCTCCAGCAACTGCGTGGCAGGCAACGCCGCAGCCGGCTCGGGCGTGGGGCCGCAGATGCTGCACCACGTGCTCGGCATCACGAAGGCCTACACTACGCGCGTGGGGGGCGGGCCCTTCCCGACGGAGCTGCCCATCGACGTGCCTGGCACCGTGGGCCACCATCTGTCGACCGTCGGCCAGGAGCGTGGCACGGTGACCGGGCGCGCGCGTCGCTGCGGCTGGCTCGATGCTGCGGCGCTCAAGCGCTCGATGATCATCAACGGCATCTCCGGGCTGTGCATCACCAAGCTCGACGTGCTGGACGGCCTGTCCGAGATCCTCGTGTGCACGGGCTACGAGCTCGATGGCCGCAGGCTCGACATCCTGCCGCTGGACGCTGACGAGATCGCGGCCTGCCGGCCGATCTACGAGCGATTCGACGGGTGGAGCGACAGCACGGCCGGCCTCACCCGCTGGGAGCAGCTGCCCGCGAATGCCAGGCGCTACCTCGAGTGCGTGCAGGCCGTCATCGGCGTGCCCATCGACATGGTGTCCACCGGCCCCGACCGCGAGCACACCATCGTGCTGCGCCACCCCTTCCAGACCTGAAAGGCCCGATATGCTCACCGACGACGGCAAGCACCTCTATGTCTCCTGGGACGAGTACCACCTCCTGATCGAGCGCCTGGCGCTGAAGGTCGCGGCCTCGGGTTGGGAGTTTGATCAGATTCTGTGTCTGGCCCGCGGCGGCATGCGGCCTGGCGACGTGCTCTCGCGCGTTTTCGACAAGCCCCTGGCAATCATGTCCACCAGCTCCTACCGCGCCGATGCCGGCACGATCCAGGGTCGCCTGGATCTGGCCAAGTACATCACGATGCCCAAGGGTGAACTGGCCGGTCGCGTCCTGCTCGTCGATGACCTGGCCGATTCGGGCGTCACGCTGCGGGCCGTGGTCGACCGGCTCCGAGGCATGCCCGCCATCCGGGAATTGCGTTCGGCCGTGATCTGGGCCAAGGGCGTCTCCACCTACACACCCGATTACTACGTCGAGATGCTGCCCACGAGCCCCTGGATCCACCAACCCTTCGAGGAGTACGACGGGCTCCGCCCTGAAGGGCTGGCTCGCAAGTTCGCCGTCTGAGGGCG
>CAILKA010000681.1 GCA_903834645.1 uncultured beta proteobacterium | reverse complement strand
GCCCAGTGCTGGGTGCCCATCGACGACGAGAGCTGCTGGATCTACCTCTACTCCTGGAACCCCGACCGGCCCCTCACCGAGGAGGAGCGCCGCAGCTACCGCAGCGGCGGAGCGGTCTACCCGGAGATGGACACGAACTGGATGCCCCTGCGCAACCGCTCCAACGAGTACCTCATCGACCGCCGGATGCAAAAGGCCGAGAACTACACCGGCATCGTCGGGGTGTCCGAGCAGGACGCCGCCATCCAGGACAGCCAGGGCCGCATCGCCGACCGCACGCGCGAGCTGCTCGGCCCCACCGATCTCGGCGTGGTGCAGCTGCGCCGGCTCATGCTCGAGGCGGCGCGCACGCTGGCCGAGGGCGGCGTGCCTCCGGGTCGCGACGACCCCCAGGCCTACCAGGTGCGCGCGGGTGGGGTCGTGGCCGACGCCGCGCTGGGCCTGGAGGAGGTCATGCAGCTGCGCTTTGGCGACCCGCTGGGCCGCTACGCCAGCACGCCCTAGACCACGATGGGAGTCATCGCCCCGTCCACCGTGAGCACCGCGCCGCTGACGTAGGCCGCCGCCGGCGAGGCCAGGAACAGCACCACGCGCGCGATGTCCTGCGGCTCGGCGAGGCGGCCCAGCGGCTGCTCGCGGCGCAGCCGCTCGTGCAGCACCGCCACCGGCTCGCCGGTCATGCGCGACTGGGCCTGCAGGCCCTGCTCCATGCGCGAGGTGGCCACCGTGCCCGGGTTGACCACGTTCACGCGCACGCCCTGCGGGCCGAAGGCACGCGCCAGCCCGACGCTGGCCAGCATGAGCGCCGCGTTGGCTGCGCCGCCGGGCAGGTGGGTGGGCGAGGCGAGCTTGCCGCCCGTGCCGACGATGTTGACGATGCTGCCGCTGCCGCGCGAAGCCATGCGGCCGATGGCGGCCTGCACGGCATGGAGGGTGGTGGAGTACTTGGCCTGCATGGCCGCATGCCAGTGGTGCGCCTGCAGTTCCGCCGGCGGGGTGCGCTGCGCGGCGCCGGCGCTGCACACGAGCAGCTGCAGCGGGCCCAGCGCGTCCTCCACGTCCTGCACCAGCCGCTCGGCGGCCTCGGCCGAGCACAGGTCGGCCGCAAAGGCCCGCACCGCGTGGCCAGCCTGCGCCAGCGTGCGCACCGCAGCCTCCAGGTGCGCGGGCTCGCGCGAGGCGATGGCCACGCGCGCACCCTCGGCGGCCAGCGCCTGTGCGCAGGCCAGCCCGATGCCCTTGCTGCCGCCAGTGACGAGGGCGACCTGGCCGTTCAGACCGAGCTCCATGGGGTGTCCTTCGGGTGACGGTTGGGCGCCTTGCGGGCGCATCCCGGGAGGATAGTGCGTGCCGGAACGCGGGCGGCTCGCCGGATAATCAGGCGCACGGGGAGCCCCACATGCGCTACTGGGAGATCGCGCAGGCGCTGCGCGAGGAGATCGGAGACGGCCGCCACCAGCTGGGCGGGCGCCTGCCCACGGAGGCGCAGCTCATGCAGGCCTATGG
>CAILKA010000680.1 GCA_903834645.1 uncultured beta proteobacterium | reverse complement strand
TGACCGGCACGCGAGAGTGCGCGGCGAAGCGCTCGAGCTTGTCCTGCTCGTAGGTGCGGATCATCACCAGGTCGACCATCCGGCTGATCACGCGCGCGCTGTCTTCCACCGGCTCGGCGCGGCCGAGCTGGCTGTCGCCGGTGGTCAGGTGCACCACCGAGCCGCCCATCTGGTACATGCCGGCCTCGAAGCTCACGCGCGTGCGCGTGCTGGCCTTCTCGAAGATCATCGCCAGCGTGCGGTCGGCCAGCGGCTGGTACTTCTCGTAGTTCTTGAAGCGCGTCTTGATGATGCGCGTGCGCTCGAAAAGGTAGGCGTACTCCTCGGCACGCAGGTCCTTGAACTGCAGGAAGTGCTTCATCAGGGCGTGCCCTGGCTTCACGCCGCAGCCTCGGCCAGGAAGTTGCGCACCAGAGGAGCCAGGATGGCCACCACCTGGTCGGCCTCGGCCGCAGACATCACGAGCGGGGGCACGATGCGGATGACGCTGTCGGCCGTCACGCTGATCATGAGCCCGGCTTCGGCCGCGCGCCCGAGCAGCACGCCGCAGGGCCGGTCGAGGTCGACGCCGAGCATCAGGCCCTGCCCACGGATCTCGCGCACACCGGGCAGCGCGCCGAGCTCGCGCACCAGCCCCTCGCGCAAGCGCGCGCCCACGCGCGCGGCGTTCTCCATGATCCCGTCCTCGCGCATGATGCGCAGCGTCTCCACGCCCGCGCGCATCGCCAGCGGATTGCCGCCGAAGGTGGTGCCGTGGGCGCCGGGGCCGAGCACGTTCATGGCCCGGGGGCCGGTGACGACGGCGCCGATGGGCACGCCGGAGCCCAGCCCCTTGGCCAGCGGCATCACGTCGGGCAGGATCCCGGCCCACTGGTGCGCGAACCACTTGCCGGTGCGGCCGATGCCGCACTGCACCTCGTCGAGCATCAGCAGCCACTGGCGCTCGTCGCACACGCGGCGCAGCCCCTGCAGGTAGTCCACGCGCGAGGGGTTGACGCCGCCTTCGCCCTGGATCGTCTCCAGGAACACGGCCACCACGTTCGGGTTGCTGCGCGCCACCGCCTCGATGGCTGCCAGGTCGTTCATCGGCACGCGCACGAAGCCCTCCACCAGCGGCTCGAAGCCTTTCTGGATCTTGGGGTTGCCGGTGGCGCTCAGCGTGGCAATCGAGCGCCCGTGGAAGGCGCGCTCGTAGACGATGATCTCGGGCCGGGCAATGCCGCGGTCGTGCCCGTACTTGCGCGCGATCTTGAGCGCCGCCTCGTTGGCCTCCAGCCCCGAGTTGCAGAAGAAGGCCGCGTTCAGGCCGGAGATCTCGCACAGCGTGGCGGCGAGCTGCTCCTGCAGCGGGATCTCGTAGTAGTTGCAGCAGTGGATGAGGCGACCCACCTGCTCCTGCAGCGCCGGCACGAGCTTGGGGTGGGCGTGGCCGAGCGTGTTGACCGCGATGCCGCCCAGCGCGTCCAGGTAGCGCTTGCCGTGCACGTCCCACAGCCAGCAGCCTCGGCCGTGCGACAGCGCGATGGGCAATCGGCCATAGGTGTTCATCACGTGAGGCATGGGCCGGGTGATGGCGGGGTCAGCGGGTGCATTCATGTCGCGTCGGCTCCTCGGGACGAACCCCATTCTAAGGGTGGGTCCTGCGCGCGTGGCGGCTGCTGACACGTCCCTTGCTGCGGTGCAGCAGCGCTGCGGCACAATCTCGAGATGGAAGTCGTGCGAGCGCGCCGCCCGCGTCAGGTCGTGATCCAGGGCGTGACCCGGGATGGGCGTACCTTCCGGCCCAGCGACTGGGCCGAGCGCCTGGCCGGCGCCATGTCGAGCTTCCGCCCGGGCGGGTCGGTGGGCGGGCGCAGCGGCCCGATCGGCTATTCGCCGTACTGCGTGCCGCGCGTGGTCGACGGCGTGCGGTCGGTGATCGTCAGCGAGGAGCTGGCCTCCATCGAGCCGATGGCCTGGGACTTCGTGATGAACTTTGCCCGGGACAACGACCTGCAGACGGTGGACGTTGCGCCCCCCACGCCGGCGGGGTGATGCGCCGGGCCCTCGCGCCTGCCCTTTGTGTCAAGCCGCCCAGGCAAGCAAAAAGGGGCCCGCAGGCCCCCTTGTTACGGTCCGGCTGGCGCTGGACTCAGGCAGCGGCTGTGGCCAGCGCCTTGATCTTGCCGGCCAGGCGGCTCTTGTGGCGCGCGGCCTTGTTCTTGTGAAAGAGCCCCTTGTCGGCGATCGAGTCGATCACGGACTGCCCGGACTGAAACAGCGTACCCGCCTTGGCAGCGTCGCCAGCAGACACCGCCTTCTGGATGCCCTTGACCACCGTGCGGAACTGCGAGCGCAGGGCCGAGTTGTGGGCATTGAGCTTCACGTCCTGGCGCGCGCGCTTGCGGCCCGAGGCGATGCGGACGGTCTTCTTCTTGGCTTTGGAGGAGGTGGCCATGAACGGTTCAGGGGACTATGAGCAAAGACCGTCGAGTATAGCACCTTCTGCCCGCTGCGGCAGTGCGGCCCGGCGGCCTGCCTATAATCTTGGCGCCGGGCCCGCCCCGATGAACCTGCTCAAGGCCGCCTCCACCGTCTCCGTCTTCACGCTGCTCTCGCGCATCACCGGTCTGGTGCGCGAGCAGCTGATGGCCGCCACCTTCGGTGCCAGCGCGCTGACCGACGCCTTCAACGTCGCCTTCCGCATTCCGAACCTGCTGCGCCGGCTGTTCGCCGAGGGCGCCTTCTCGCAGGCCTTCGTGCCGCTGCTGGCGGCCACCCGCACGCGGGATGGCGACGAGGCCACGCGGCATCTGGTCGACGCGGTGGGCACGGTGCTCACGTGGGCGCTGCTGGCCACCTGCGTGGTGGGCATAGTCGGCGCGCCGGTGATCGTCTGGGCGATGGCCTCCGGGCTCGTGGCCTTCGACCAGGCCGTGTTCATGACGCGCCTGATGTTCCCGTACATCGCCTGCATGTCGCTGGTGGCGCTGGCCGCGGGCGTGCTCAACACCTGGCGGCGGTTTGCCGTGCCGGCTGCCACGCCCGTGCTGCTCAACCTGGCCTGGATCGCGGCCATCCTGTTCCTGTCGCCGGCCTTCGAGCGTCTGGGGATCGAGCCCATCTACGGCCTGGCCGTGGGCGTGCTGGTGGGTGGTGTGGCGCAGCTTGCGCTGCAGCTGGCTGCCCTGCGGCGCATCGGAATGATGCCGCGCTTCGGAGTTTCCGTGCGTGCGCTGCGGGCGGCGTGGTCGCACCCGGGCGTCACCACGGTGCTGCGCAACATGGCGCCGGCGCTGCTGGGCGTGTCGGTGGCGCAGGTGTCTCTGCTCATCAATACGCAGATCGCCTCGCACCTGGGGGCCGGCGCGGTGTCGTGGCTCACCTATGCCGACCGGCTGATGGAGCTGCCCACGGCGCTGCTGGGCGTGGCACTGGGCGTGGTGCTCACGCCTCAGCTTTCGGCGGCGCAGGCGCAGCACGACGCTGCCGGCTACTCCGCGCTACTCGACTGGGGGCTGCGCCTGGCCATCCTCCTGGCCGCGCCCTGCGCCGTGGCGCTGCTGGTGTTCTCGCAGCCGCTGGTGGCCGTCATCTACCACCTGGGCAAGTTCAGCGCCACCGACGTGGCGCAGACTGCCTGGGCCGTGATGGGCTGGGGCGTGGGCCTCATCGGGCTGATCGCGGTGAAGATCCTGGCGCCGGGCTTCTATGCGCGCCAGGACCTGCGCACGCCTGTGCGCATCGCGGTGGCGATGCTTGTCTTCACGCAGGTGCTCAACGCCTTGCTCGTGCCGGTGCTGGGCTTTGCGGCGTTGTCGTTGTCCATCGGCATCGGTGCGCTGCTCAATGCCCTGCTGCTCCTGCGTGGGCTTCGGCGCCTGGGCGCCTACGTGCCGCGGCCGGGCTGGTGGGTGTTCGGCTTGCGCGTGGGGCTCGGCTGCATCGTCCTGGGGGCGGCGCTGGCGTGGGCCGGGCAGGCGGTGGACTGGATCGGCCTGGGCCCGCGCCCCTGGCTGCGCGCGGCCTGGATGGCTGGCGTGCTCACGGCCGTGGCAGTGGCCTACTTCACCGTCCTGCGCCTGGCCGGGCTCGACCTGCGCGCCTTCGCCCGGCGCTCGGTGGACGACCCTACACTCCGGGCATGAACGCCTGCACCCCTGCCGGAGCGGCGCGTTGAGCGGCTGGCCGCTGCAGCCGCCCACGGCGCTCGAGTATTTCGCCGCGCTCGTGGCCGACGATGTCGGCCCGGCGCTGCTGGAGGCGGCCGTGCTCGTGGCCCAGGACGACTGCCCCGGGCTCGACTCGCAGGCTGTGCTGTGCGAGATCGACGCGCTGGGCGAGCGGCTGGCCCGGCGCATCCCGGCCGATGCCGCGCCGATGCAGCGGCTGCGCCAGCTCAACCGCTACTTCTTCGACGAGCTCGGCTTCCAGGGCAATGTCAACGACTACTACGACCCGCGCAACAGCTACCTGCACGAGGTGCTGGCCACGCGGCGCGGCATCCCCATCACGCTGGCGCTGCTGTATGCAGAGCTGGCCGCCCATGCCCGGCTGCCGGCGTGCGGCGTGGGCTTTCCCGGGCACTTCCTGGTCAAGCTCAGCCTGCCGCGCGGGGAGGTGGTGATCGATCCCTTCAGCGGCCAGTCGCTGTCGCGCGACGAGCTGGAGGCACGGCTGCAGCCGTACCGCCGGCGCCAGGCGCTTGCGGCAGGCGTGGAGCTGCCACTGGCGCTCTTCCTGCAGGCCAGCTCTCCACGCGACACCTTGGCGCGGCTGCTCTACAACCTCAAGGAGATCCACCGCAGCGCGCACGACTGGCGGCGCTTGCTGGGCGTGCTGGACCGGCTCGTGCTGCTCTTGCCCGAGCGCTGGGAGGAGCGGCGCGACCGGGGCCTGGCGCTGCTGGAACTCGGGCACCCGGACAGTGCGGCCCAGGACCTCTCCGCCTACCTGGCGCACCGCGCCGACGCTCCCGATGCACAGGCTGTGGGCCGGCAGCTGGCCCGGCTGCAGCGGCCGGGCGGGCGGCAGTTCCACTGACACGCCCATGAAGCAGACACCCCTCTCGCTGGGCGCGGCGCCGCCGCTGCTCGACTTTTCGAGCATGAAGCAGGTTCCCCTTGCGCTCGGGCTGGAGCCCCCGCGGGTCGACTTCACGAGCTTCGTGGGGTCGGGCAACGAGGCGCTGCTGCAGCAGCTGCAGCAGCCAGGCAGGCTGCGCACCCCTGTCTACCTGTGGGGGCCGCGTGGCTGCGGCAAGACGCACCTGCTGCAGGCCTGGCTCGCGCAATGCCAGGAGCGCGGGGTGCGGGCGGGGGTGTTCGATGGCGCTCGTCCCCCGGCTGGTGCGCAGGTGGCAGGCCCGGCCCCCGTCGATCCGGCAACGCTGGCCGTGACAGCAGCAGCGGTCGACCTGGCGCTGTTCGAGCGGCCAGCTGTCGATCCGCACTGGCAGGGTCTCGTGGTCGACGACGTGCACCGGCTCGATGCTGCCGCCCAGCAGCGGCTCTTTGGCTGGCTCGTCGAGGCACAGGGGCAGGGCCTGGCCTGGCTGGCTGCGGGCGAGCTTCCTCCCGTGGACCTGCCTTTGCGTGACGACCTGCGTTCGCGTCTGGGTTGGGGGGCGGTGTACGCGGTGCAGCCTCTGGCCGATCTCCAGGTGCGCGCCGTGCTTAGCCGCGAGGCGGCGAGGCGCGGCTTTGCACTGGGCGAAGAGGTGGCCGACTACCTGCTGCACCGATTCGCGCGCGACCTGCCCTCGCTCATGGGGCTGCTCGACGCGCTGGACGGCTACGCCCTCGCGCGCAAGCGCGCCGTGACGGTGCCGCTGCTGCGCGAGATGCTGGCCGAGGCCGAGCCTTGATTCCCCTGCCCACACGAAAGGCCGCGCAGTGAGGCTTGCCCTCTTCGACCTGGACGGCACGCTGCTGCCCATCGACTCCGACCATGCCTTCGGCGAGTACATGGTGCGCATCGGCTGGGCTGACGAGCAGGAGCATCGTCGTCGCAACGACGCCTTCTACGCCGACTACCAGGCCGGCCGGCTGGACATCCACGCCTACGTCGACTTCGCCACGGCGGCCTGGCGAGGGCGGCCGGCCCAGGAGCTTGCCGAAGCCTCGGCGAGCTTCATGCGCGAGGTGATCGAGCCGGCGCTGCTCGAGCCCGCCCACGCGCTCGTTCGGCGCCACCGCGAGGCCGGCGACACGCTGGCCATCGTCACCTCCACCAACGATTTCGTCAC
>CAILKA010000679.1 GCA_903834645.1 uncultured beta proteobacterium | reverse complement strand
GCCGTGCTCACCCAGGCCGAGGGCCCAAGCGGGATCCGGCTGCCGAAGGCGGTCTGCCCATGGTCCTCGGCCAGCGCCTGGACGGTGACGCGCAAGTCGATCGGACTGCCCGAAGTGGGCCCGGACTTGCCCGCCACCCGCAATTGCAGCGTCGATCCCAGGCCTGCCTCGAAGCACAGCTGCACGGCACCCGGATCCCACAGGCCACCAATGGCCACGTTGCGCAGGCCCTGTGCCAGCACGGCCTGCAGCGCGAAACTGCTGTCGCCGCGCGCGCCGCCGCCAGGGTTGTCCGCGGTGTCGGCCACGATGACGGGGCCCGACCCGGGCAAGGGGGGCAACTGCGCGAGGTGCCGCATGGCGGCCGTCATGTCGAGAGGCGGCTGTTGCAGCGCATGGCGCAGCGCCCAGATGCGGCGCCCGAGATCCGCCGCCACGCGTGCGGCCAAAGCCTCGTCGCCATCGGCAATCGCCCAGATACGCGCCCCCGACTCGGGCACGTCTCCAAACTCGTAGCCGTGAGCGTGCGAGACGGAGAGCACGCCCTGGCGGCCCTCGAGGGCCTGCATGTGCTCAACGAAGCTCTTCAGGGGCTCGCGCGTGGTCGGCCAGCTTCCGGCCATGCGGCAGTCCCAGACGGCGGTGACCGGGCGAATCCGACCTTCCGCCGCGTCGAGCGTCAGCCGCACCACCTCGGCCGCCCGCTCCTCGATGTCGGTGTGCGGGTAGGCCTTGTAGGCCACCATGAGCGTGGCGTGCTGCAACATGCGCCGCGAGACATTCGCATGCAGATCCAGTTCGACCCCGATGGGCACTCCCGGCCCCACGATGCTGCGCGCGCGCTCGAGCAGATCGCCCTCGCAGTCCAGGCACGCCTCGGCGGTCATCGCGCCGTGAAGCATCAGCATCACGGCGTGCACGGGAAGCGCTGCGCGCAGGTCGTCCAGCAGTTCATCGCGCAACTGTTCGTACACCGGTTGCCGAACGGGGCCCAGGGGCACGGCTGCTGCAAACAGGCCCTCGCAGATCTCCCAACCGCGTGAGGCGGCGGCCCGGCGCGCGGCCTCGATCGCGCCCAGGTAGCCGCCCGGGTCCACGCCGCTGGCCGGGCCTCGACGGATGCCCTCGGCCTCGAAGGCCCCCAGCCCGGTGGGGATCGGCACGTAGGAGTTGTTCTCTGCCAGCAGGCCGGCCAGGAAGAGTTTCATCGGCGATGGCGGCGCGCCGGGTTCAGCGCAGAGGGAAGCTTGACCAACCTTTTTCGATGTGTCAAGCTATTTGCCAAAATGGAAACTTCAGAAAACCGGGTGCCCTTCTCCGCGGCCGCGGCGGGCCTGGCGCCGGCCGCCGCGGAGCCGCCGTGGCCCCGCGCTTCGGTGGCGCACGCCTTCGTGCTGGTGATGCTGGTGGCGGCCACGTTTTCGTTCGTGCACCGCTACGTCCCCTCGGTGCTGGTCGACCCCATCAAGCGCGAGATGGGCATCAGCGACCTGCAGTTCAGCCTGCTGCAGGGCACGGCCTTCGCGCTGCTGTACGGCGTTGCTTCGCTGGTGTGCGGGCTGCTGGCCGACCGCGTGCACCGGCGCAACCTGGTCGTGCTGGGGGTGGCCGTGTGGACGGTGGGGACGGTGCTCTTCGGCTTGTCCACGAGCTTCACCGGGCTGCTGGCCAGCCGCGCGCTGGTGGGCCTGGGCGAGGCCACGCTGGGCCCGGCCAGCGTCTCGATGCTGTGCGACTACTTTCGCCCTGACAGGCGCGGCCGTGCGATCGCCGTCTCCTTTTTCGGCGCGACGCTGGGCAGCGCGCTGGCCTTCGCGGCCGGTGGCCGGATGCTGGAGGCGGCCGCCGCCGGTCAGTACGCCGGCTTGCCCTGGGTGGGAGAACTCGCACCCTGGAGGCAGGTGGTGGTGCTGATGGGCGTTGCGGGCTTCGTCCTGGTGCCCGCGATCCTCGCTTTTCCCGAGCCGCAGCGACGTGACCTGGCAGTGGCTGATCAACTGGGCAACCGGGCACAGGAACTGTGGGCCCTGCGCGACCGTATCGGGCTGGTGATGCTGGCGGGTGCCACGGTGGCCTTGGCCGACTTCGGCTTCAGCATCTGGGCCACCGCGCTGCTGACACGCACCCACGGGTTCGGCGTGGCCGAGGCGGGCTCCGTTCTCGGGGCCTGCATGCTCATCGCCGGCGTCGCCGGGGGCTGGCTGGGCGGCGTGCTCTGCGACCGCGCGCACCAGCGCGCGCCGCGCACCGGCCGCATCGACATCGTGCTGCGCGCCGCACTGGCCATGCTGCTTTCAGCCTGCTTGCTGATGGTGCCGGGTGGCTGGGCCGCCGTGGCGGCCTTCGCCTGCTGGCAGGTGGCCGCCAACGCAGCGTACGTGGGCTGCGCCTCGACGCTGCAAGACCAGGTCAGCGGTCGCACGCGGGGCATCGCCGCGGCCTTGTCGTTGTGCCTGTCGATCGGCTTCGGCCTGGGCCTGGGCCCGACCTCGGTGGCGGCGCTGAACCAGCAGATCGGAGGCGGTGCAGACGCCTTGTCCGCCAGCTTGCTGATCGTCCTGCTGAGCGCGGGATGGGCCACCCTGGCCTGCGCGTGGCTGCTGCGGCGACGCCTGGCCCGGCTGACCGATGCGCCGCTACCCGGTTGAGCGCGGCGCGCGTACAGACAGACCCTTTCCATCCGGAGTGCGTGACGATGAACCTTGAGTGCGATGTGCTGGTGGCGGGGTCAGGCGCCGCAGGCCTGGCGGCCGCCGTGACCGCGGCGCACCGGGGAGCCCGGGTCATCGTGGTCGAGAAGGCGGACGTGTTCGGCGGCACGAGCTGCTTCTCGGCGGGCCTGGTGTGGATCCCGGGCAGTCGCCAGGCCCGCGCCGCGGGAATCGTCGACGACGCCGAGGCGGCACTGAACTACCTGCGCGGCGAGGGTGCTCCCTTCCTCGACGAAGCCAAGGCCGAGGCCTACGTGCGCGAGGCGGCGGAGATCTTTGCCTGGTTCGAGGACCACACGCACGTCAGCTACCACCTCTCGCCGCTGTGGCCCGATTACCACCAGGGGGTGGCCGGTGCCTCCCCGGGCGGCCGCTCGCTGGGTGCCAACCCGTTCGACGCCAGGCGCCTGGGCCCGCGGCTGCGTCAACTTCGCCCGCCCCTGGCGACCACCACGATCTTCGGCGGGATGATGGTGGGCCGCGAGGACCTGCTGCACTACTACGGCATGAGCAAGTCCTGGCGCAGCCGCGCCGTCGTGGTGCGCCGGGTCCTGCGCTACGTGAAAGACCGCCTCAGCGGCTACCCGCGCAGCACCCGGCTGTCCAACGGAAACGCCTTGATCGGCATGCTCGCCCTGAGCGCCTTCGAGCGCGGCGTCGATCTGCGGCTGAACACAGGCGTTCGGCAACTGCTGCTCGATGGCGAGCGTGTCAGCGGCGCTCTGGTGCAGGGGCCCGATGGGCCGCAGGAGATCCGGGCCCGCGCCGGGGTCGTACTCGCATGCGGGGGTTTTCCGGCCAACCCGGCCCTGCGCGCGCGCTACTACGCCCATGTGGGTGCGGGCAAGAACCACCGCACGGCGGCGCCGGCGGGCAACACGGGTGATGGATTGCAGCTTGCACAGGCCGCGGGCGCCGCGCTGAAGGACGCGCAGCACCACCCGGCGGCCTGGACCCCGATGTCGCTGGTGCCGCAGCCCGACGGCAGCGAAGTGCCCTTCCCGCACTACAACGATCGCGGCAAGGCGGGCTACATCGCTGTGGATCGGCGTGGGCGCCGCTTCATCAGCGAGGCGCTCTCGTACCACGACTTCGTGCCCGCCATGATCGATGCCTGCGCAGACGATGCCGAGGTCTGCAGCTGGATCGTCTGCGACAGCCGCGGCATCCGGGAGTTCGGCATCGGCCGGGTGCCGCCGTGGCCCTCGCCCATCGGGTCCTTCATTCGCAGCGGCTACCTCAAGCAGGGTGGCTCGCTCGAGGAGCTGGCCCAGGCCTGCGGCATCGATGCGGCCGGCCTGCGGCAAACCGTGGCTCGGCTCAACGCGGGCGCGGGCCGCGGCATCGATGAGGAGTTCAGCAAGGGGGCCGATGTCTACGAACGCTTCAATGGCAGCCGCGGCCACGGCCCCAATCCCTGCGTGGCGCCCATCGAGGCGGCACCCTTCTATGCCGTGAAGGTGGTGCCGGGCGACATCGGCAGCTTCGTCGGCTTGCGCACGGACGCGCACGCGCGGGCACTGGACGCTCAATCGCGGCCCATCGAGGGTCTGTATGTGGCCGGCAACGATGCGGCCAGCTTCATGGGCGGCACCTATCCCGGTGCAGGCATTACCTTGGGGCCTGCGATGGTCTTCGGTCACATCGCGGCTCGGCATGCTGTGCTGAGGCTGTCCACAGCCTGAGCCGTCCGGGAGCTGGAGTCCATGCTGATCGTCCACGGAACCGCGCACGGCCTGCACGATCCGCCTGCTGCCATGGCGCGCGCGGGACAACCGCCCCACTTCGACGCGGCCGCGCGTGTGGACCTGGCACTCGATGCCCTGCGCAGCCAGGGGCCGCATGCGTTCAGGAAGGCGGGTGACGCGGGCCTGGCTCCCATTTCCCGGGTTCACCGGGCCGACTACCTGAGTTTTCTGCAGTCGGCCTGGGATCGCTGGCCGCGTGCGCGCTCAGCCGAGGTGGCCTTGCCACAGTTTTGGCCGCCACCTGGGAACCTCTCGGGCGCCAAGGCGGCCCGTCTCCCGGATTCGGTGGTGGCGCAACTCGGCTGGTACGCGGGCGACGCCATCGCTCCGCTGATGGCCGGCACCTGGGCGGCTGCATACGAGTCGGCCCAGGTGGCGCTGACGGCGCAGCAGGCGATCGGTGAAGGCGCACACTCGGCGCTGGCGCTGTGCCGCCCCCCCGGACACCACGCCGGCGCGGCACGCCTGGCAGGCTACTGCTACCTCAACAACGCAGCCATAGCCGCCCAGGCCTTCATCGATGCTGGCATGCCACGCGTGGCCGTGCTGGACATCGATTACCACCACGGCAATGGCACGCAGGAGATCTTCTACGAGCGGGCCGATGTCCTGGTGTGTTCCGTGCACGCCGATCCGCTTCAGGACTACCCGTATTTCGTGGGCTACGCCGATGAGACAGGCGCGGGCGAAGGTGCAGGTTTCAACCTCAATTGCCCGCTTCCGGCCGGCAGCAACTGGCCGGCCTGGCGCGAGGCGCTGGAGGTCTGCTGCCGGCGCATCGCTTCCTTCACCCCGCACGCCCTGGTGGTGTCGCTGGGGGTGGACACGCACCGGGACGACCCCTCGGGCACCTTCACCCTGGACAGCGGCCACTACGGGGATGTGGGCAGGCGGTTGGCCGCCCTTGGGCTGCCGACGCTCTTCGTGCTGGAAGGTGGCTACGCGCTCGAGGTGCTGGGGGCCAATGTTGCCAACGTGGTGGCGGGCTTCGAGGGAGGGGCAAGGTGATCGCCGACATCGAAGGCAGCGCCGCGGAGTTCGTCGCGATCCGGCGCGATCTGCACG
>CAILKA010000678.1 GCA_903834645.1 uncultured beta proteobacterium | reverse complement strand
CGTGAGCACGACCCACAAGCTCCTCGACGTCACGCCCGACGACTACGCCTACGTGATGCAGACCCACACCCGCGGCGCCTACTACGACGCGCAGGAGGTGGGCAAGCGCATGATCGCGCGCAGTCGCGGCGCAGCACCGGGCACCTTCACGGGCGGACGCATCGTGAACGTCGCTTCGATGGCGGGTCTGCGCGTGCTCGGGCAGATCGGGGTGTACTGCATGAGCAAGGCCGCCGTGATCCACATGACGCGCTCGATGGCGCTGGAGTGGGGACGCTTCGGCATCAACGTGAACGCCATCTGCCCCGGCTACATCGACACCGAGATCAACCACCACCACTGGCAGACCGAGGCCGGGCAGAAGCTCGTGCAGATGCTGCCGCGCAAGCGCGTGGGCTCACCGCAGGACCTCGACGCCGCCCTCGTGATGCTGTGTGCCAACGAGAGCCACTTCATCAACGGCGCGGTGATTGCCGCCGACGACGGCTTTGGCGTCTGAGGGGCGACGATGCGCTTCGTGCTGCCTGAGGAGAAGAAGCTCGTCCACGAGATGGTGATCCCCATCCGCTGGGGCGACATGGACGCGATGGGGCATGTGAACAACACCCTCTACCTGCGCTTCTTCGAGATCGCGCGCCTGGACTGGATGTATGGCCTGGGCCGCAGGGTGGATCCCGCCGCCGGCGAGGGGCCGGTGATCGTGAACGCCTTCGTCAACTTCCTGCGCCAGCTCGAGTTTCCCGGTGACATCCGCCTGCATCACTACGTGGCCAACCCAGGTCGGACCAGCGTGGACACCTTCGTGACGATCCAGCGCACCGACGAGCCGGGCGTGCTCTACGCCGAAGGCGGCGCGAAGATGGTGTGGACCGACTACGCGGCACGCCAGTCCCGGCCGCTGCCCGACTGGTTTCGTGCGATCGTCACCTGAGGCCAGGCACCGGCGCTCGACCTCCAGGCGGCGGGCCCCAGGCCGGGCCGCAGCCTCGCCGAGCAGCCGGGCGACTCACAGCAGGGCGTAAGTCGTCGTGGCGTGCGCCGCCAGGGTTCCGTCGGGCCCGTGCAGCGCGATCTCGCCGAAAGCCAGGCTCTTGCCCCGGCGCAGCACGGTGGCGCGCACCCGGATCGATTCCGCCGTGCCCGGCACCGGCTTGAGAAAGCTGGTCTGCAGCTGCACCGTCGTCATCGGCCGAAAGCCGCCCAGGTTCGATGACAGCGCCAGCACCATGGCCGTGTCCGCCACGGCCATCATCGCCTGGCCGCACAGCACACCTCCGCCATGAACCAACGCGGGCCGCACCGGCACCACGAGGTGCAGCTCACGCTCGTCGGCGCTCTCCACCTGCATCCCGAGCTCCTGCACCCACGGGGCGGCCACCTCCTGCAGCAGGCGCTGGCACATCCGGACGCGTTCGGCGCTCTCCATCGTGTAGGGCTCCCGTCAAGTTGGACGCGTTAAGCTGGCGGCTTCGCTCGTCGGAGGTTACCCCATGAACAAGATCTACCCCAGCGCGACGGCCGCGCTCGAGGGCATCGTGCGCGACGGCCAGCTGCTGGCCGTGGGCGGTTTCGGCCTGTGCGGCATTCCGGAGTTGCTGATCGACGCGCTGCGCGACACTGGCGTGCGCAACCTCACGGTGGTCTCCAACAACGCCGGCGTGGACGGCTTCGGCCTGGGCAAGTTGCTCCAGACGCGCCAGATCCACAAGATGATCTCGAGCTACGTGGGCGAGAACAAGGAGTTCGAGCGGCAGTACCTCGCTGGCGAGCTCGAGCTCGAGTTCACGCCGCAGGGCACGCTGGCCGAGCGGCTGCGTGCTGGCGGTGCGGGCATCCCTGCCTTCTACACGCGCACGGGCGTGGGCACGATGGTGGCCGAGGGCAAGGAGACGCGCGAGTTCGACGGCAAGGTCTACGTGATGGAGCGCGCCCTGGTGCCCGACATCTCGCTGGTGAAGGCCTGGAAGGCCGACACCTCGGGCAACCTCGTGTTCCGCCGCACCGCGCGCAACTTCAACCCGGCAGCGGCCATGGCCGGTCGCATCACGGTGGTGGAGGTCGAGCAGATCGTCGAGAAGGGCGCGATCGACCCCGATGCCGTGCACCTGCCCGGCATCTACGTGCACCGCATGTTCCTCAACCCGAACCCCGAGAAGCGCATCGAGAAGCGCACGCTGCGCGAGAAGGCCCCCGCGTGAGCACGGGCCTGGGTCACGCACGATCCGTGGCCCCGCCTGCCGCGTGACCCGCGCCCCGATTCCCGAACCGCCCCACACGCTACCCAAGGAGTCCCACACACCATGGCCTGGACCCACGACGAGATGGCTGCGCGCGCCGCGCGCGAGCTGCAAGACGGCTTCTACGTGAACCTGGGCATCGGCCTGCCCACGCTGGTGGCCAACTTCGTGCCGCCCGACATCGAAGTCTGGCTGCAAAGCGAGAACGGCATGCTCGGTATCGGCCCCTTCCCGACGGAAGACGAGATCGACGCCGACGTGATCAACGCCGGCAAGCAGACCGTGACCACCATCCCGGGCTCGAGCATCTTCGGCAGCCACGACAGCTTCGCCATGATCCGCGGCGGCAAGATCAACCTCTCCATCCTCGGCGCGAT
>CAILKA010000677.1 GCA_903834645.1 uncultured beta proteobacterium | reverse complement strand
GCGAAGGTGAAGGGGCTGGTGATGACTTCGTCGCCGGGGCCGATGCCCAGCGCCATCAGCGCGATCAGCAGCGCCTCGGTACCGCTGGCGACCGTCACGCAGTGGCGGCTGCCAGTGAAGGCAGCCAGCGAACGCTCGAGCTCGGCCACCTCCGGGCCCATGATGTACTGGCCGTGGTCGAGCACGCGCTGGATGCGCGCGTCGACGTCGGGCTTGAGTGCGGCGTACTGGGCCTGGAGATCGGTGAACTGCATATCAGGTTGCCTCTTGCGGAGTGGTCAAGGAGTTGCCGCGAAGTTCATACACCCGCCCGGTTCCCGGGCAGGCTGCGCGCAGCACCTCGCCTGGAGCAGCGTGGACCGGAAGGGCAAGCCGCTCGCCGTGCGCGCTCATCCAACCGATCTGCCGTGCCGGCACGCCCACCACGAGTGCATAGGCAGGCACGTCAGCCGTCACGACCGCCCCCGCGCCCACGAAGGAGTAGGCGCCGACAGTACAGCCGCATACCACTGTGCAGTTGGCACCCAACGTCGCGCCACGACACACGAGGGTGCGCCTGTAGTCGTTCTTGCGCACTACCGCGGCGCGCGGGTTGTAGACGTTGGTGAAGACCATACTCGGCCCGCAGAAGACCTCGTCTTCCAGCGTCACCGCGTCATAGACCGAGACGTTGTTCTGGATCTTGACTCCGTTGCCGATGACGACATCGTTGCCCACATACACGCCTTGCCCAAGCGAGCAGCCCCCGCCGATGCGGGCGCCGGCACACACATGCGCGAAATGCCAAACACGCGTGCCGGCACCCAGTTGCGCCCCTTCGTCGACGATGGCACTTGTGTGAATGTTCGCTGAGGAATGCGACATAGTTGTCCTGGGACCGAGCAAGAGGGATATCGGACGCCAGTTCTGAATGTCTCAGGGGCCCGACCTCTGAAGCGCCGATTGTAAGGAGGCCACCTAGAATCCCGCCCATGTCGATCGCTCCCACGCCCTCCCATCTCCTGGCCACCTCCGCCGACGACAACTCGCTGATTGCCGAGCGGCGCGAGAAACTCGCGGCGATCCGGGCCCGGGCACGCGAGCGCGGCGAGGCGGCCTTTCCGAACGACTTCAAACCCACGCACGCCGCGGCCGAGCTGCACCACCGCCACGGCCAAGTGCCCAACGAGGAACTCGAGCCCCAGGCCATCGCCGTGGCCGTGGCCGGGCGATTGATGCTCAAGCGCGTGATGGGCAAGGCCTGCTTCGGCACGCTGCAGGACGCCTCGGGGCGAATCCAGCTCTACCTCACGCAGGACGCCATCGGCCAGGAGGCGCTGGACGCTTTCAAGCATGGCGACCTGGGCGACATCCTCGGCTGCGAGGGCACGCTCTTTCGCACGCGCACGGGCGAGCTCAGCATCAAGGCCACGCGCGTGCGTCTGCTCACCAAGAGCCTGCGCCCGCTGCCCGACAAGTTCCACGGCATGGCCGACCAGGAGCAGAAGTACCGCCAGCGCTACGTCGACCTCATCACCGACGAGCACGCCCGCTCGCGCTTCGTGGCGCGCAGCAAGGCCGTGAGCGCGATGCGCCAGTTCATGGTCGGGCACGGCTTCCTGGAGGTCGAGACGCCGATGCTGCACCCCATTCCCGGGGGCGCCAACGCCAAGCCCTTCGTCACGCACCACAACGCGCTGGACCAGGAGATGTTCCTGCGCATCGCGCCCGAGCTCTACCTCAAGCGCCTGGTGGTGGGCGGCTTCGAGCGGGTGTTCGAGATCAACCGCAACTTCCGCAACGAAGGCATCTCGGTCCGGCACAACCCGGAATTCACGATGATGGAGTTCTATGCGGCCTACTGGAACCACCACGACCTGATGGACTTCACCGAGCAGGTGCTGCGCGACGCGGCGCGCCAGGCCACCGGCTCGGCGCGCCTGAGCTACGGCGGGCGCGAGGTGGACCTGGAGCAGCCCTTCGCGCGGCTGACCGTGACGGATGCGCTCATCCGCCACGCCGGCCTCACGCCCGAGGAGGCAAGCGATGCGGCCACGCTGCACGCGCGCCTGAAGGCCCAGGGCGAGGAGCCGCCCGCGCACTGGACGCTGGCGGAGCTGCAGTTCGGCCTCTTCGAGGCGGCGGTGGAGCACCAGCTGTGGCAGCCCACTTTCATCGTCGACTACCCGGTGGAGGTCTCGCCGCTGGCCCGTGCCTCCG
>CAILKA010000676.1 GCA_903834645.1 uncultured beta proteobacterium | reverse complement strand
GTACGGCGTCTCCCAACGGTCTGCATCACAACCCTGAGCCAGGGCCAGATCGAGCTGGGACAGCGCACGTTTCAGGGGGAATTCTTCCACCCCCAAAAGGTGCAACCCCTCGGAGAGCCGCCTTCCTGGGCCTCGCATCGGGCCCGATGCCCATGGCCCGCGATCTTCCCGTGGGATCGGGCTCAGGCCGCCAGGAAGGGCCGGCCCATCAGCGCCTGCACGAACGTGCCCGCCACGAACGCGGTGTAGGCCAGCGCCACCGCTCGCACCGGCCACCGCGCATCGGGCCCGAATAGGCGCGCACAGGCCAGCGCAGCCAGGGGCACGACGTGCATCGCGTGCGTGGCATAGAAGTGCGCCACGCGCAGGTCGCCACCATCGCGCGCCCAGCCCATCAGCGGCAAGCCGCTGGCATCGCTGCCCGAGCCTCCCACCCAATGGTTGCCCATGACTGAGAGGGTGCCGGCCGTCACGAGCGTGAGGGGCAGCGTCAGGCCCAGGCCCCACACCAGCCCCGAGCGCACGGCTGGCGACAGGCCGCTGCCGCCGTGGCGATGGATCGCCACGGCCAGGGTCGTACTGGCGGAGGTGAGCAGGATGGCGGCCAGCCCCATGAAGCCGTAGATGGCGCCCATCAGCGGCGTGGAACGGTTGTAGTGCGAGCCGGTAGCCAGCGCCGCGGCACCCACGATCCAGATCAGCTCGAGCACGACGGCCACGACCACCGCACGCTCCTGCCAGCGCCACCACGGCCGACCCGTGACGGCGGGGGAGGCAAAGCGTGCGAACCAGGCCAGCGTGAGCAGGTAGACCACAAGCGCGAAATGGAACTTCAGCGGCTTGATCCAGACGTTGATGCCCTGGAAGAGACGCGCGTCGAGCAAGAAGGCGCCCCACAGCGGGATCATCGCCAGGGCCAGCAGGATGGCCAGCGGCGTGTAGCGAGGCGAGTCGGCGGCCAGCCGGGCGATCGACAAGGGGCCACGTGGCACCTCGGCCGTGCGGTTCAGGCCAGCCCGGTGCGAGGCGCGCAGCAGCTGGAACAGCAGGTAGCCGGCAGGCCCGAACAGGAAAGTGGCGAGCAGGCACGGCAGCAGCTGCAGGTGGGCGATGCCCTCGCGCCGAGCGGTGCGCACCTGCCACGCACCCAGGAGCAGGTCGAAGGCGAGGTAGTGCACCCAGCCGGCCAGCAGCAGCCAGCGGCTCTGGAAGAGCTGCTCCACCGACTTCAGGCTGTCGAAGCCACCCTGGCCCGTACTCCAGTGCGCCAGCACGATGGCCGCGTAGCCGCACGACAAGACAAGCGGAACGGCGGTGCCGGCGAGCAGCCCGAGCACCCGCGGCGCAAGCGGGCTGAAGGCAAGCGCGAGCCAGCCGACGAGGGCGATCGGGTTGGCGATCTGGAACAGGGCATCGGGGCTCATCGGGTCTTTCCTTGCAGCGTTGCAGGATCCGGTCTTGACAGTGTCAACATTATCGACGTAATCTTGACACTGTCAACACAAATCTTGACGCCGTCAGGATGGGCAGCCGACAATCGCCCGATGGACCCCACTGGCCAGCCCCCGGACGTCGCACGCGCACCGCGCCCTTACCACCACGGGGACCTCGCCACCACGCTGCTGGACGCAGGCGAGGCCGAGCTCGTCGACAAGGGCATCGAAGGCTTTTCCCTGCGCGGCGTGGCCAAGCGCGCCGGCGTGAGCCATGCCGCACCCGCACACCATTTCGGTGATGTCGATGGCCTACTCACGGCGCTGGCCACGCGCGGCTTCGAGCGCTTCCTGGCTCGTCAGGAGGAATTCCGCCGCCAGGCCCGGCGCGAGCCGCGCGCGCAGCTGGAAGCCTCGGGCGTGGGCTACGTGGCCTTCGCCATGGAGAACCCCGCCCTCTTCCGGCTCATGTTCGGCTCGCGCCGCCCGGACTTCGCCAGCCCGGGGCTCGGCCTGGCCGCGCAGGCCGCCTTCGACGATCTGGCGCGGCACGTTGCAGATGTGACGGGCAACGCGAACCCGCCATCGAAGGACCGCGCCGCGCTTCACGACGTGGCGGCCACCTGGGCCCTCGCGCATGGGCTGGCCGATCTGCTGGCAGCCGGGCGGTTGCCGAGCCTGGGCGGATTGCCGCCCAGGGCGCGCAACCGGGCGATCGTCGGGATCCTCGGCCGCGCGGTGCGCTCGCCCTAGGGCGGCGCCGAGATCGCAAGCGGCAGCCGCATCTCCGCCTTCACCTCCTTGAGCACGATCGACGAGCGCACGTGCGTGATGCCATGCAGGCGAAAGAGCGTGTCGTGCAGGAAGCGCTCATAGGCGCGGATGTCGGGCACGAGCACCGTCATGAGGTAGTCGGATTCACCCGTGGTGCTGCGGCACTCCACGATCGCGGGGCTGGCCGCCACCGCGGCCTCGAAGCGCTGCACCGTGTCCGCGCTGTGCTGCGCGAGGTTGCAGGCCACGATCACGCGCAGGCCCAGGCCCACGCGCGCAGGATCCACCAGCACGGTGTGGCCACGGATCACGCCCGCTGCCTTCATCTCCTGGATGCGCTTCCACACGGGGCT
>CAILKA010000675.1 GCA_903834645.1 uncultured beta proteobacterium | reverse complement strand
TGGATATGGGCTCGGCGAGCCCCCGATGGGTGACATGACAGTTCCTCCTTTCAGGCGTGGCGCCCGGCTGCCCTGGCGGGCTGTCTCACGCGGGTTCCAGGGCCAGCACCCCGTAGCCGGTGAGCATGGGCGCGTCGTAGAAGCGCGCGACGCGGCGGATGCCCTGGGGCGCCGCCTCCTGCAGCGCCCCGCGCATCGCAAGCCACACCATCATCTCCACCGATTCGGCGCCCCCGCGCTCGATGTAGTCCTCGTGCGTGGCCTGCACCAGGGGCAGCGGGTCCTGCTCGACGAGGTCCAGGAAGAGTCGGTCCCAGGCCGGGTTGACGAATCCGAAGTCCGGCCCATGCAGTTGGTGCGAGAGCCCGCCGGCGCTGACGACGACCACGCGCGCATCACCCGGCGCGCTGGCGATGCCGCGCGCCAGCGCCTGGCCCAGGCGCCAGCACCGGCGCGGCGTGGGCATGGGCTCGATCACGACGTTGACCGCCAGCGGCACCACGCGCAGCTTCCAGGGCGGCGGATCGAGGAGCGGCAGCACCGACATCAGACCGTGGTCGAGCGCCATGCGCTGGCACAGGCAGGGGTCGAATTCCTCGGCCACCAGGGTGCGCGCGAGGTGCCAGCCCAACTGCAGGTCGCTGGGCACCTCGGGTAGCGTGCGCGGCACACGGCCCTCGCGGGCGACCTCGAAGCGATCGGCCACGCCGAGCGCAAAGGTGGGGTAGTGATCGAACTGGAACTGATTGAGGTGGTCGTTGTAGACCACGACCAGCGTGTCGGCACCGATGCGGGCGAGCCACTGCCGCACGGGCACCCAGGCGGCAAAGAAGCCCTGCCACTCGGGGCGGTCGTGGTGGCCCGCGTCGTGGGCGAAGGCGATCGACGGCGCGTGCGAGGTGCCCAGGGCACCGACGAGGCGGGCCATCAGGGCTTCTCGTGCATCGCGGCGTGGCGCGCCTGGCAGTACGCCACCAGCTCGGCCGTGGACTGCCCGCGCAGGCGGGCCCCGATGTCCATGAGCGTGGCACCGAAGGCGTGGCCGGACTTGGCCACCGCATACACGTGCGCCCCGGCTTCCAGCAAGCCGGCGTAGTCGCGCGCGCGCACCAGCGCCTGCTCGGTTTGGCTAAGGCCAAAGCGCGCCATCGTGCCCGCCTCATCGGCGAGGAAGGCCTCGCGCTGGCCAGGCTGCGAGATCGCGACGAGAAACCCCGTCAGCCGCAAGCCACGGCTGGCCTGTGCACCGCCGTAGCGGATCACCCCGCGTGGGTGCTCGCGCGGGCCGAGCCGGCGCTCGAGTGCGTCGTGGTCCAGGTCCGTCGTCATCAGCGCGGCGGGGGCGAGCCTCCCGCGCCATCGGCCAGGTTGAAGCGGTCCACGATCTCCTTTTCGATGGGCAGCTGGCGCCTGGCCCATTCGGTGAAGGCAGCGCTGCCCATGAAGTCCGGCCGCTGGTAGATACCTTCGAGGAAGTCCTGCGTCTCGCGCTCCGCGAGGATCGTGCGAAAGGCGTTCTCCAGGAAGCCGACATGGGCCGGGTTCATGCCCTTGGGGCCGCCCACGCCCACCACCGCCGCGACCTCGTACGGAAAGCCCAGCTCGCGCAGCGTGGGCACGTCGGGCCACTTCGGGTTGCGCGTTGGGTTCATCCAGGCGACCAGGCGCAGCCGCCCATCCTGCACGAAGGGGATGCCGCTGCCGGCCGCGATCGTGAACTCGATTTCGCCGCGGGCAAGCTGCAGCAGCGAGTCTGGATCACCCCGGAAGGGGATGTGCGTCATGCTGATGCCGGCCTTGCGCTCGAGCTCCTCCATCGGTGCGTGGGCCAGCCCGCCATGCCCGAATGCCGTGCCGTAGCGCAGCGCCCCGGGCCGGGCGCGTGCGGCCTGGATCACATCGGCCATCGAACGCCAGGGCGAATCGGCCTTCACGTAGATGCCGAACCAGGATCCCATCAGCGCCGAGATCCAGGTGAAGCTGTCCACCGGGTGGTAGGGCAGGCCGCCGCGCAGCAGGTGGTACAGGATCAGCTGCGAGCGCCCGATGATGCCCACCGTGTAGCCATCGGGCTGCGACTGCGCGACAGCCGCCGATGCCACGCCGCGGCCCGGCCGGTTCTCGATCACCATGGTCTGGCCGTAGAGCTGCTGGAAGCGCTCGGCGATGCGCCGCAGGCTCAGGTCCGTCACCCCGCCCGCGGGAAACGAGACGATCATCTTGACCGGCCGAGCCGGGTAGGCCTGCGCCTGTGCGAGCGCGCCCAGGGGCGCGGCTGCGCCGAGGGCCAGACCGGCCGCACCGGCAACGACCAGCCTGCGCCGGCCATCGTCGATGGGCGTGAGCGCGCGCGCTGCGCGCAAACCCGAGGTTTCATCCATGCCTGGCCTCCTGGACGTTGGAACCGCCGAGCCCGACCGGATACTCGTATCGCTAAGCGCGACGGCGTGTCTCTAGCCGATATTGAGGCCCGCAACCGGGGCTGTCAATCGGCAAAGCCCGTGGGCAAGGCCACGCGCCGCGCCTAAGCCAATCTCTGCAGCGCCTTCTCCAGCGCCTTGCGCCGATTCGTCCACGCTCCCGTGCCCAGGCCGGCGCACACCGCCTCCACCACCACGCGAGCGCCCGCGCAACGCAGCGCACGGAGCGAGTCAATGCCTGCGGCTTCGAGGCGCGCGATGACGGTCGGGCCGATGCCAGGCTGTCCAAGCAGCAGGCGGCGCTCCTCATCAGGAAACCTCATTGCTCAATGCCGGCTGCGGGAAGTCGATGACTGTGAGAGGGCGCCCGCGTTGCGACCTTGGCCGCCGGCGCTGAAGTCCAGCGCCGGATCACGGCCCGCCAATCAGCTCAAGCGTGAAGCCCTGCCCGTCGCGGACATAGGCCACGCAGCGCCCGGCGAAGGGCCCGCCGGACAGGCTCTGCAC
>CAILKA010000674.1 GCA_903834645.1 uncultured beta proteobacterium | reverse complement strand
GCATGGGTTCGCTGACCGTGCTGGAAGCCGCCGCGCGGGCGCCAGCCCGCGCCGCCCGGCTCGTCCTGCTGGGCACAGCCTACCCGATGCAGGTGTCGGAGACGCTGCTCGCCACGGCACAGGACGATCCGCTTCGTGCGATCGATCTGGTCAACAGCTGGTCCTACTCCAGCCTGGCCGCCAAGCCCTCGTTCCCGGGGCCGGGCAACTGGCTGCACGGGAGCAACCGCATCCTGATGCGGCGCATGCAGGCCGGTTGGGCGGGTGGCAACCTCTTCCACCTTGAGTTCTCGATGTGCGACCGATACCGTGGCGCTGAGGCGGCCGCGGCACAGGTCCGCTGCCCCGTGGCCTGCATCCTGGGCCAGGCCGACCAGATGACCCCCACCCGCAGCGGCCAGGCGCTGGCCCGGTTGCTGGGCGCCACGCTGCACACGGTGCCTGCTGGCCACAACCTCATGGTCGAAGCTCCAACCGAGGTGCTGGCCGCGCTGCGCACGGCGCTCGCGGCGCCACCCCAGGCGGCCGCGCCGCTCAGTCCAGCAACTGCGCCAGCGTGAGGTCGTCCAGGCTGGCGTGACGCCGCAGGCCCTGCGTGGCCGCCGAGCGCCCGAGCAGCAGCCGCTCCACCAGCGGCCCGACGCGCGTCACATCGGGTTCGGCCAACAGCACATGGCGAGGCTCTCCGTCCTCGTCGAGCCGTCCCACCCATCCCATATCCACGAGCAGATCCAGGATCGGCTCCACCCGCAGCGGATCGGCCCGCAAGGCGGCGGCCAGCGCCCGTGCGCTCAGGCCATGCGTGTCCGTATGGCGGGCTGCGGCCAGGCGCACCAGCATCTCCCCCGCGAGCGTGAATCGCTCACCGGGCTGGTCAGGCCGGCGCGCGATCGGGCTCGACAGCGTGGGGGCGTAGGCGGCCACCACCGCGCCCAGCAGGATCACCACCCACAGCAGATAGACCCACAGCAGGAGCAGCGGCAGCGTGGCGAAAGCCCCATAGATCGTCGAGAAGCCCGGCATCTCCCGCACGTACAGGGCCAGGCCCTCCTTGGCCACCTCGACCCCGACTGCAGCAAACAGCCCCCCGGCCCAGGCATGCACCCAGCGCACATGCGTGTGGGGCACCACCCGGAACAGCAGTGCGAAGGCGCCTGCCAGCAGCCCGAACTGCAGCACGTCCACGAGCGTGCCCACGCCGCCCGGCAGGGCCTTGACAAGGCCGCGCGAGGCCGAGATGGCGTAGGAGGTAAGCGTCAGGCTGGCCCCGAGCACCAGCGGGCCGAAGGTCAGCACGGCCCAGTACACGAGCAGGCGCCGCCCGAGCGGCCGTGGCCGCCGCACGCGCCAGATGGCGTTGAGCGTGCGGTCGATCGTGAGCATCAGGGCCAGCGCCGAGGCAACCAGCAGCACGAGGCCAGCCACGCCGATGCGGCTCGCCTTGGCTGCGAACTGGGTCAGGGCACCGAGCACGGGCCGCGCCAGGTTCTCGGGCACGAGGTTTTGCAGCAGGAACTTCTCCAGCGCCGCCTGGAAGCTGCCGAACATCGGAAAGGCCGTGAACAGCGCCAGCATCACCGTCACCAGCGGCACGAGCGAGATCAGCGTCGTGAAGGTGAGGCTGCCGGCCATCACCCCGAGCCGGTCCTCACGAAAGCGCTCCCCCAGCGTGCGCAGCGTCACGAGCCAGGGCCAGCGGCCGAGCGCGACGAGCGCGGCCTGCACCCGCGCTCCCAGACCGGGGGCGGGCTGCGGCGCGGTCGCAGGCGCTTCGGGCATGGTCGGTATCATGCCAGCATGGTCTCAACCGATGGGCCGCGTACCTCCCCCGGGTCG
>CAILKA010000673.1 GCA_903834645.1 uncultured beta proteobacterium | reverse complement strand
GCCGCGCCCACCGCGCAGCCCAGCCAGTTCAGGAAGGTGCGGTGCGCCTCGTGCTCGACCGCATCGCTCCAGCCGCGCGAGGGGTGGGTGGCGACGAAGTCGGCCAGGATGCGCGTGATCGGCGGAGCGTTCGGGTCGGCGGAGATCGTGGTGTTGCGGGCCATGGGAGCGGTGATGTCGGCGGTACGGAAGGTCTGCGGCTCAGGCGTCGAGGTCGATCTTGCGATCGCGCGCCACGCGGGTCCAGCGCGCGATGTCCTCGCGCACGAAGGTGCCGAACTGGTCCGGGTTCATCGGCCAGGGCTCCACCGCTTCGGCAGCGAGCTTGTCGCGCAGGTCGCCGCCTTGCAGCGAGGCGTTGAGCGTCTCGTTGAGCCGCGCCAGGATCGGCGCAGGCAGCCCGGCGGGGGCCACCACGCCGTACCACTGCAGGGCGTCGAAGCCCTTGAAGCCGGCCTCGATCATCGAGGGCACGTCCTTGAGGGCTGCATGGCGCGCAGCACCCGTGACGGCCAGGGGCCGCACGCGGCCCGAGCGGATGTGTGGCAGGGCTGCGGCGAGCCCGGGGAACATGGCCTGCGTCTGCCCGGAGAGCAGGTCGGTGAAGGCCGGCGCGATGCCGCGGTAGGGAATGTGCACGGCAAAGGTGCCCGTGGCCTGCTTGTAGAGCTCCATCGTGAGATGCGTGAGCGAGCCCTGACCGGCCGAGCCATAGCTCGCGCGGCCGGGGTTCTTCTTCAGCCAGGCCGTGAACTCGGCCAAGCTGCCCACGGGCAGCGCGGCGTTGACCACGAGCACGTTGGGCGTGGCGCCGATCATCCCCACGGGGGTGAAATCCTTGATCGCGTCGTAAGGCAGCTTGCTGCGTGTGGCCGGGCTCGTGCCGTGCGTGGCCACGTAGCCTTGCAGCAGCGTGTAGCCGTCGGGTGCGGCCTTGGCGGTGGTCTGGCAGGCGATCGCCCCGCCCCCGCCGCCGATGTTCTCGACCACGAAACCCTGGCCCAGCGCCCGCCCCCAGCGCTCGGTGACGGTGCGGCCCACCAGATCGCTGCCGCCGCCGGCGGCCACGGGGACGATGTAGCGGATGGAACGCGCAGGAAAGGCCTGTGCACGTGCCAGCGGCAGGCCGAGCGCGGCAGCGCCCGCAGCGGCGAGGCCGGCGGTGAAGCGTCGTCTTTGCATGGGAGCGAGGGTATCGGGTGGAGCCTGTCAGGTCCGACGGGAGCGCAAGCGTAACGGATGGGAGCGGGCCGCTCAGCCGGCAGCGGGCGCAGCGGCCGGCTCGAAGCCGCAGCGCTCGCGCAACGCGGCGCTGTCGGCGCCGGCGAGCATCGCGATGAAGCGCGCGGCCAGGTCGGCGTGCGCGGTGCGCGCACTCACCGCCACCGTGTAGACGGTGGCCAGTTCGAAGCGCGGGGGCAACGGTGCAACGAGCTCGACGCCGGGCGTGTAGAGGATCTCCGTCACCTGGGTGCAGCCGATGGGCGTGGCCGAGGTGGACGCGGCAAGCTCACGCATCGCCGTGGCGCCGTTGGGGAAGGTGCGCAGGCGCGGGCCGAGCGGCCCGAGCAGGCCGAGCTCGCGCAGCACGCGCTCGAAGTGGATGCCGGCGGTGGCGCGTTGCGGGTCGGGAAAGTAGACGGCATCGGCGGCTTCGAGCGCGCGCGCCAGCGCCTCGGGCGTGGACACATCCGGGTGTGGCATGCCCGCACGCACGGCCACGCCGGTGCGCACGCGCCCGAGCGGGGCTCGGGTCTGCGGGTCGACCGTACCCTGCCCGGCCATGGCGGCGATCATCGCGTCGGTGAGCACGATCAGGTCGCAGGGCTCGCCCGCATCGAAGGCCTCCTTCATGGCCCCGACGGCTCCGAAGCGCCCGGAGACGGTCGCGCCCGAGGCCTCGAGCAGGCGCGGGGTCAGCTCGCGCACGAGGCCCTGTGCGGCACCGGCACACAGCAGGTCAAGGGTCAGGGGGGTGTTCATCCTTCTTGCTCCTGGATGGCGGCGACGATGCGCGCGCGGGTCAGTGGGAGATCGCGCACGCGCACGCCCAGGGCGTCGGTGAGCGCATTGGCAATCGCGGCCACGGTCGGGCCGACGGCGGCCTCGCCCGCGCCCAGCGAGGGGGCGGGCGACGGCAGCAGCAGCACCTCCACTTCCGGCACTTCGGTGAAGCCGAGCATCGGTACGGAATCGGCCTGATCGGGCGGCAGCCTGCCGTCTTCGCCCGGCTCGACGGCTTCCTTCAAGGCAAAGCCGGTGGCCTGGATCGCCGCGCCTTCGAGCTGCATCGAAGCACCTTCGGCGTCCACCACGTGCCCGATGTCGGCAGCGATGACAAGCCGGCGTACCACGAGCGTGGCCCCCACCTCGACCTCGGCCACCACGGCGCACCACGCACCGGTGAGCTTGTAGCGGGCGTAGCCGATGCCGCGGCCAACGGCTTCGGCGGTCTCGACGATCTCGCCGGGCTGCCCAGCTCGGGTCGCGCCCGGTGCAGCCTCGCCTGCCACGTCCGTGTTCCACCCTGCAAGCGCCGCCACCGCCCGCAGCACCGCCTGGCCGCGGGGATCGTGGGCGAGCAGCTCGTCGCGCCAAGCCAGCGGATCACGCCCCGTGGCGCGTGCGACCTCGTCGACGAAGCTCTCGGCCGCGAACACGTTGCCCAGTGCCCCGAGCGAGCGCAGCGCCGAGCTGCGCCAGGGCGCGCGCACGCGGTGCGCGACGATGCGCCAGGCCTCGAAGGCATAGCCCGGGATGGCGTTGCGCTCGGCACCACCCCCCACCTCCAGCGGCATGTCGATCGGGTCGGGAAGGGGTGCGCCGCCATCACGCTGGGCATGCCCCAGCAGCGCGGGCGTGGATGACCGGCCCGGACGGGAGCTGTGGCCCGGGCTCCAGAGCTCGTGCTGCCAGTGCCGCACGCAGCCGGCCTCGTCGACTTCGGCCGAGAGCTCCACGCACATCGCAGGCCCGAGCGGGGCACGCGCGAGGTCGTCGGCACGGCTCCACTCGCAGCGCACCGGCCGGCCCGGCACGCGCCGGGCAAGCCACGCCGCGTCGAAGGCCACGTCGTCGGCACCGTTGTGGCCGTAGCAGCCGGCTCCCGGCACGTGCTGGACCCTGACCTCGGCCTCGGCCAGGCCGAAGGCCAGCGCCAGGTCGCGCCGCAGGCCGAAGATGCCCTGGCTGTGGGTCCACACCTCCAGCCTCAACGGCTGCTCCCCGCCGTCGGCTGCCCAGCGCGCCAGCGCGCACGACGGGCCGATGGAGGCGTGGGCGAGCCAGGGCCGCGTGTAGCGGGCCTGCAGGCGCCGAGCAGTCCGGGCCGGTGCAGCGGACGGCGGGTGGCGCTCGTCGACGACACGCGCAGCGCTCACGGTCTCGGGCCAGCGGTGCGCAACGGTGCTCGCAAGTCCCGGCACCTCCCGGGGCTCCCAGCCAAGCGCTGCCTGCAGCCCTTGGCGGGCCCGGCGCACGCCGTCCAGCTGCTCGCCCAGCAGCCCGATGAGCTCGCCGTCTCGCCAGGCCTCGAGCATCCCGGGACGCTGGCTCGCCTGGCCCAGGGCAGCAGGCAGCGCATGGTGGGCCGCGGCGGTGAGCCGGTCGCGTTGTCCAGGCGGGTGCAGCACCGCGCCCTGCAGCAGGCCGGGCAGCTGCAGGTCCTGGATGAAGTGCGGCTCGCCCGCGAACACGGCCCGGCGCGTCAACGAGGCGTGCCAATGCTCGGCCTCGGCCGGTGCGGGCCGCACCGTGCGCCAGGCGGTACCCTCCTCGGGCGTGACCGGATCCTCGAGCGTCATGCGATCGATCCAGACCAGCGCGGGCTCGCGCCGCCCCGTGGGCGCACGCAACTCGCCATCGATGAGGTCCACCCGTGCTGCGTCGACTCCCCAGGCAGATGCTGCGCGCGTACACAGCCGCTGGCGCACGGCCGCCGCCACGCAGCGCAGCACCGTGCCCGAGTCCTGCACCGACAGGCTGCCCGAGGTCACGCCTTCATCGGGATGCGTGGCGGTGCTGGCGTGCGGCACGCGCACACGCTCGAGCGGCCAGCCGAGCTCCTGGGCAACAAGAAGGGCCAGCGCGCGCTGGATGCCCTGCCCGATCTCGACCTTGCCACTCCTGACCTCGAGCGTGCCGTCGGGCCACACAGCCAGCCACCGGGCAGGCTGCGGCTGGCGCCGCAGGGCAGCGGGCAGCTCCCTCGGCCCGGCGGACACAGGGCCTGTTGCGCAGGCTCGGGGTTCGCCGGGCTGCTCGGCGTACGTGGCACGGTTTGCAACGGCTGCCCGGCGCACGGCGCGCACGATGCGGGGATGCGCGCCGCACCGGCACTGCTGCGCCTGCAGCGCCTCGCGGATGCGGGCCGGGCTGGGATCGTCGACCTCACGCAGCAGCGCCGCTGCGGCCACAAGCATGCCCGAGCTGCAGTAGCCGCATTGCGCGGCCTGCTCGGCCTCGAAGGCCTCGCGCAGCACGGCCGGCACGGCTTCCACCGTCCCCACCTCGTGGCCGCAGGCGGCCTCGAGCGGGGTCTGGCAGGCTGCCACCAGGCGATCGTCGAGCAGTACGCGGCACGCCCCGCACACGCCCTCGCGGCAGCCCGCGCGCGTACCCCTCAGGCCGAGCTCGTCCCGCAGCACGTCCAGCAGCGGCACGCCGGCAGCCGACCCGACGCGGGTGAGCCGGCCGTTGACCAGCAGCTCGGTCACGGTGACCGGCGGGCTCGATTCGACTCAGTCCACCTTGATGTTGGCCGACTTCACGAGGTTCGCCCACTTGGCGATGTCCTCGTTGAGGTAGCGCGTGAACTCCTCGACGTTCATCGTCAGCGGGGCCGAGCCCTGCTGCGCCCAGTTGCGCCGCACCTCGGGGCTGGACGTGAACTTCGTGATTTCGGCGTTGAGCCGGTTGACGATGGCCGTGGGCGTGCCCTTGGGGGCCATCACGCCGAGCCAGATCGTGGCCTCGTAGCCCGGCACCCCGGCCTCGGCCAGCGTGGGCACGTCCGGCATGATGGCCGAGCGCGTGCGGCCGCTCGTGGCGATGGCCTTGACCTTGCCGCCCTTGACCTGCTCGACCATCGTCGGGATGGCGTCGAACAT
>CAILKA010000672.1 GCA_903834645.1 uncultured beta proteobacterium | reverse complement strand
ATCGCCGCGAACGACGCCACGCAAATGGCTGTCGGCTTCGTGCAGAACATGTCCAAGCGTACCGCCCTGTACGGCACCTATGCCCGCGTCAGCAACAAGGGTGCGTCGACCTTCGTCAACGGTGGTGGCCTGTCGCTCGGTCTGCGCACCGGCTTCAACTCCACGGGTTACGAAGTGGGTGTGCGTCACTCCTTCTGAGTCGCCTGTACCTCCTCGGGTTCTGGTTTCGGCCAGCCCCGAGAGTCGTGCCGAAAGCCGCCTGCGGGCGGCTTTTTCGTGGCTGCCTGAGACCCTGCAAGAGCACGTTCCCATGAAGCGGCTTGTGATGCTGCCCGACCGCTCCCGTCTGGCCCTGTGTGCCTTGGCCGTGGCAACTGCCGGCTGCGCACTTCCGGCCGGCTGGGTGCCGGCGGCACGCGACACCGGGCCTGCGGCCGCCGCTGCCGAGGGCTGGCAGTCGGTGCTGCTGCCGGGCAAGGCGCCTACGCGCTACGCGGTGACGCACAAGGAGGGGCGCTGGGCCGTGAGCGCCCGTGCCGACTCTTCGGCCAGCATGTGGAGGCGCCGGGTATCGGTGGCGCCCGGGCAGCTGGGGCAGGCGCGCTTCTCCTGGTGGGTGGACAGCCTCCCCGCAGGCGCGCATGTGGGCGATGTCGACCAGGAGGATGCGGCTGCCCGCGTCATCTTCGCTTTCGAAGGTGATTTCGAGCGTCTGTCTCCACGCAACCGCGCGATGTTCGATCTGGCGCGGGCCCTGACCGGCGAGTACCCGCCCTACGCCACGCTGATGTACGTCTGGGACACGCGTGCGCCGGTGGGCAGCGTCGTGGTCAATCCGCGCACCGATCGTGTGCGCAAGATCGTGCTCGACTCAGGCCCGGCCGAGCTCGGCCGCTGGCGCGAGCACCGCCGCGAGCTGGCTGAGGACTTCCGCCGGGCTTTCGGCGAAGAGCCCGGGCGGCTCGTCGGCATCGCGGTGATGACCGACGGCGACAACACCCGCACCCGCAGCCACGCCTGGTACGGCGCCATCGAGCTGCACGACTAGGCGGATTTCCCCCCGTTTGCGTCGGCGCGCGCTTGCGCGCATGATCCAAAGCTTCCGCCTGCTTCGGGCGTGCTCCCCAGTCGATGCTCGTCTTCATCCTCCGCCGGTTGGCCCAGGCCGTGATCGTGATGCTCACGGTGGCCTTCCTGGCCTTCATGCTGTTCCAGTACGTCGGCGACCCGGTGACGAACCTGCTGGGCCAGGACGCGACCCAGGAGCAACGCGAGCAGCTGCGCCGCGACCTGGGCCTGGACCAGCCCTTTCCGGTGCAGTTCGCCAAGTTCGTCGGCAATGCGGTGCAAGGTGAGTTCGGGCTGAGCCTGCGCCAGGGCCGAAAGGTCTCTGCGCTGATCGCCGAGCGCTTCCCCGCCACTCTCGAGCTCGCGGTGTGCGCGGCGCTGGTCGCGCTGGCCGTGGGCATTCCGCTCGGGGTCTATGCCGCGCTGCGCCGCGGCAGCTTCGGCTCACAGGTGGCCATGACGGTATCCCTGCTGGGTGTGTCGCTGCCCACCTTCCTCATCGGCATCTTGCTGATCCTCTTCTTCTCGGTGATGCTGAAGTGGCTGCCCAGTTTCGGGCGCGGCGACGTGGTGACCATCGGCACCTGGACCACGGGCCTGCTGACTTTCGACGGATGGCGCCACCTCGTGCTGCCGGCCATCACCCTGTCTGTTTTCCAGTTGGCGCTCATCCTGCGGCTGGTGCGGGCCGAGATGCTCGAGGTGCTGCGCACCGACTACATCAAGTTCGCGCGAGCCCGCGGGCTGCAGGACCGCGCCGTCTACTTCGGCCACGCGCTGAAGAACACGCTCGTGCCGGTGATCACGATCACGGGGCTGCAACTGGGTGGCCTCATCGCATTTGCGATCGTCACCGAGACGGTCTTCCAGTGGCCCGGCATGGGGCTGCTCTTCATCCAGGCGGTGCAGTTCGCCGACATCCCGGTGATGGCGGCCTACCTGTGCCTGATCGCGCTCATCTTCGTCGTCATCAACCTCACGGTGGACCTGCTCTACTTTGCCGTGGACCCGAGGCTGCGCGTCGAGAAGACCGGCGCAGGGCACTGAGATGACAGACTCGACCTCTTCGAACCGCCCCGACGCCGCGGACGCCGCGGACGCCGCAACAGTCGCCCCGCGCGCCCCGAGTGCCTGGGCCCGCTTCCTCGATGGCGACATCTGGTACAGCTTCTGTCACTCGCCCATGGCCATCGCAGCCGCAGCGATTGCCGGGGTGTGCCTGTTCTGTGCGCTATTCGCTCCGTGGGTGTCGCCGCACGATCCCTTCGATCTGGCCACGCTCGACCTCGGCGACGCACGGTTGCCGCCGGCCTGGGAGGCCGAAGGGCGTGCCAAGTACCTGCTCGGCACCGACGACCAGGGTCGCGACATCCTGTCTGCGCTGATGTACGGCGCGCGCATCTCGCTGCTGGTCGGGCTCGCCTCGGTGGTGCTGTCGGTGGTGGTGGGCGTGGCGCTCGGGCTGCTCGCGGGCTTCGCCGGCGGGCGCATCGACGCCTTCATCATGCGCGTGTGCGACGTGATGCTCTCTTTCCCGTCGATCCTCATTGCGCTGCTGATCGACGGCGTGGGGCGGGCGCTTTTTCCGAATGCGCACGAGGCGCTCGCCTTCTCGGTGCTCATCATCGCGATCTCGCTCAGCGGCTGGGTGCCGTACGCGCGCACGGTGCGGGGCTCGACGCTCGTGGAGCGCAACAAGGAATATGTGCAGGCCGCGCGCGTGGTTGGCGTATCGCCGCTGCGGATCATGGTTCGGCACGTGCTGCCCAACGTGATGGGGCCGGTGCTCGTGCTCGCCACCATCCAGGTCGGGCAGGCGATCCTGACGGAGGCCACGCTGTCCTTCCTCGGCGTGGGTGTGCCGCCCACCTCGCCATCACTGGGTACCTTGATCCGCATCGGCAACGACTTCCTGTTCTCCGGGGAGTGGTGGATCACGATCTTCCCGGGGCTGATGCTGGTGCTGATCGCGCTGTCGGTGAACCTGCTGGGCGACTGGCTGCGTGACGCCATCAACCCGCGCCTGCGTTGAGCCGGATGCCCGAAATGCCTGCCCCCTCCGCCCCGTTGCTGGAAGTGCGCAACCTGCGCGTGGAGTTCCCCACGCGCCGGGGCACGCTTCGAGCCATCGACGACATCTCCTTCAACATTGCACCAGGCGAGGTGCTGGGTGTGGTGGGTGAGTCCGGCGCGGGCAAGTCGCTCACGGGCGCGGCCATCATCGGTTTGCTGGAGCCGCCTGGGCGCATCGCCGGCGGGGAGATCCTGCTGGAGGGCCAGCGCATCGACAACCTGCCGCACGAGCAGCTGCGCGCGATCCGCGGGCGCAAGATCGGGGCCATCTTCCAGGATCCGCTGACCTCGCTGAACCCGCTCTACACCGTGGGGCGCCAGCTCACCGAGACGATCCAGACGCACCTGGGCGTGAGTAGCCAGGAAGCCCGTGCGCGCGCCATCCGGCTGCTCCAGGAGACGGGCATCCCCGCGGCCGAAGCCCGAATCGACCAATACCCCCACCAGTTCTCGGGCGGCATGCGACAGCGCGTCGTCATTGCGCTCGCACTCGCCGCCGAGCCCAAGCTCATCGTCGCCGATGAGCCCACCACGGCGCTGGATGTGTCGATCCAGGCGCAGATCATCGCGCTGCTCAAGCGGCTGTGCCACGAGCACGGCGCGGCCGTCATGCTCGTCACGCACGACATGGGCGTGATTGCCGAGACCTGCGACCGCGTGGCGGTGATGTACGCCGGGCGCATCGTCGAGGTCGGCCCCGTGCACGACGTGATCCACGCGCCAGCGCATCCCTACACCGCCGGCCTCATGGGCTCGATTCCTTCTATGGATGGCGAGCGTGACCGGCTGCTCCAGATCGAGGGTGCGATGCCGCGCCTGACGGCCATTCCGCCGGGCTGCGCCTTTCATCCCCGCTGCCCGCAGGCGGTCGAGCGCTGCCGGGTCGAGCGGCCTGAGCTCGAGCCGGCCGGCGCCACGCGGGCGGCCTGCTGGCTTGCACCGGCGCACACCACCTCCTCTGCAGGAGTTGTGGCATGACGGTCACGGCTCCCGCTGGCATGTCCTCGCGCGACGCCGAAGGCAGGGCGCAGCCCGCAAGCCCCGACACCCAGGGTGCAGGCGGCGCCAGGCCCCTGGTGGAGGTGCACGACCTGGCCAAGACCTTCGACGTGTCCGCTCCCTGGCTCAACCGCGTCATCGAGCGCAAGCCGCGCCAATTCGTGCATGCAGTTGATGGCGTGAGTTTTGCCATCCAGCGTGGCCGCACGCTGGCGCTCGTGGGAGAGTCGGGCTGCGGCAAGAGCACCGTGGCACGGCTCCTCGTGGGGCTGTATGCCCCCACGCGCGGGCAGGTGCAGTTCGACGGACAGGACACCGCTGCGCTGTCCGGGGCTCCCCTGCGCGCCTTGCGCCGGCGCATGCAGATGATCTTCCAGGATCCGTATGCGAGCCTGAACCCGCGCTGGAAGGTGCTCGACATCGTGGCCGAGCCCTTGCGCGAGCATGGCCTGCTGCCGGATGCGGATGCGCAGCGCGCCCGCGTGGCCGAGTTGCTGCAGTCCGTGGGACTGGCGGCGGCCGATGTCGAGAAGTTCCCGCACCAGTTTTCCGGTGGCCAGCGCCAGCGCATCTCGATCGCGCGCGCACTGGCCACGCAGCCGGAGTTCCTGGTGTGTGACGAGCCCACCTCGGCGCTCGATGTCTCGGTGCAGGCGCAGGTGCTCAACATCATGCGTGACCTGCAGCGCGAGCGAGGGCTCACCTACCTGTTCATCTCGCATAATCTTGCCGTGGTGCGCCACGTGAGCGACGAGGTGGGCGTGATGTACCTGGGCCGGCTGGTCGAGCTGGCACCCAAGGCCGAGCTCTTCGCGCGCCCGCGCCACCCTTACACGCGCATGCTGCTCGACGCGATCCCGGACATCCGCATGACTGGCCGCGCCCGCACGCCTGTGCAAGGCGAGGTGCCCAACCCGCTGAATCCGCCTGCGGGCTGCGCCTTCCACCCGCGCTGCCCGCATGCCAACGCGCGTTGCGCCAGCGAGCGCCCGTCACTGCAGCTTCTCAAGGGCATCCGCGTGGCCTGCCACGCGGTGGAGGAAGGCCGGATCTGAGCCGGGCGGGCGCGGAAGCCGGCCTTCAGCCTGGCAGCAGCCGCTCGTCTCTAAACAACTCGCTTACCGTCTCGCGCGCGCGGATGAGGTGCGCCTGCTCGCCATCGAGCATCACCTCCGCGGCGCGTGCCCGCGTGTTGTAGTTGCTCGCCATGCTCATGCCGTAGGCGCCGGCCGACAGCACGGCGAGCACGTCTCCCTCGGCAACGGCCAGCGCGCGATCACGCCCGATCCAGTCTCCGGACTCGCACACCGGGCCCACCACATCCCAGGTGAGGGCAGGCCGGTCGCCGACGTGGCAGGGCTCGATGGCCATCCAGGCCTCGTACATCGCTGGGCGCATGAGGTCGGTCATCGCGGCATCGACAATGCAGAAATTCTTCGCGTCTCCCGGCTTGAGCACCAGCACCTCGGTGAGCAGCACGCCTGCGTTGCCCACCAGCGAGCGCCCGGGCTCGAGCAGCACCTCGCGCTGTCCGTGCCCGCGCGCGTCCAGCCGCGCGAGCATGGCCGCGACGAGCTCTGACGCATCGGGAGGCTGCTCATCGGTGTAGGTGATGCCCAGGCCTCCGCCGAGGTCCACGTGGTGCAGCGCGATGTCTTGCGCCTCCACGGCCTCGACGAGATCGAGCAGGCGGTCCAGGGCATCGAGGTAGGGCTCGATGCGCGTGATCTGAGAGCCGATGTGGCAGTCGATGCCGGTCACGTGCAAGCCGGGCAGCGAGGCGGCCAGCCTGTAGGCCTGCACCGCCTCCTCGTGGGCGATGCCGAACTTGTTGCCCTTGAGACCGGTGGAGATGTAGGGGTGCGTGCGCGCGTCCACATCCGGGTTCACGCGCAGGCTGACCGGTGCCCTGCGGCCTGCGGCGGTCGCCACCTCAGAGAGCCGGCGCAGCTCGGTCAGGCTCTCCACGTTGAAGCACTTGACGCCCGCCTCGAGCGCGGCGCGCATCTCTGCCGGGGTCTTGCCCACGCCCGAGAAGACGATCTTCGAAGGGTCGCCGCCGGCGGCAAGCACGCGCGCAAGCTCGCCCCCCGACACGATGTCGAAGCCCAGCCCGGCGTGCGCGAAAGTCTGCAACACCGCCAGGCTCGAGTTGGCCTTCATCGCGTAGCACAGCAGGTGCGGCCGCCCGGCCAGTGCCCGCTCGTAGGCCGCTGCCGCAGCGAGCATCGAGGCGCGGGAGTACACGTAAAGGGGCGTGCCGAAGCGCCGCGCGAGGGCATCCAGGTCATGCCCCTGCAGGCACAGCCGACCCTCGCTGCGCTCGAGGAAGGGAGCTCCGGGCAGCATGTCAGCGCGCTGCGGCCGAGGCCGGCCGCGCGGTGGCGGACGGGGCGGAGGCGCCGGCAGCCCGGCTCGTCGAGCCAGGTGGATTCGTGCTGGCGCCCGCGGGGGCGGGCAGCGTCAGCGGGCCCTTCTGCCCGCAGCCTGACGCCAGCATGCAGGCCCAAAGCGCCACTACACTGAACCTTCGCGTTCCGATCATCTCCGAATTCTACGAGGGACCATGTCCGGACTGTCCGATGCCGAGTACCACCGCCTCAGTGACCGCGTGCTGTCCGCGATCGAGCAGACCATCGATCGCTGGCTGCAGGAGGATGTGATCGACATCGATGCACAGCGCACGGGCGGGCTGCTCGAACTGGTGTTTCCGGACCGCTCCCGCATCGTCGTCAACACCCAGCCCCCGCTGCACGAGTTGTGGCTGGCCTCGCGTGCGGGCGGCTACCACTACCGGCACGCGGACGGGCTCTGGATCGACACGCGCGACGGCAGCGAGTTCTACGCAGCGCTCTCGCGCGAGGCCAGCGCCCAGGGCGGCCGACCCTTGCGCTTCGAGGGTTGACGGGGAGACGGCCTCGCCTGCCTGCCTGCTGGCGGAGCGAGCGCGGCGCGCGGGAGCGTTCAGCGGCGGAAGAGGTCGAGGATGCTGCTGCGCTCTTCGGGCGT
>CAILKA010000671.1 GCA_903834645.1 uncultured beta proteobacterium | reverse complement strand
GTCTACGGGGCCTGCGACCCCACGCTGCTCGGCCACGCGATCCCGATCGCGGGTATCGCCGGCGACCAGCAAAGCGCGCTCTTCGGCCAGGCCTGCTTCGAGGCAGGCCTCGCAAAGAACACCTACGGCACGGGCTGCTTCATGCTGATGCACACGGGCGGGCGGCCGCTCGACTCGGCCAACGGCCTCATCACGACGAGCGCAGCTCAGCTCGGCAACCTCGAGGCGGCGCAGTACGCGCTCGAGGGGAGCGTCTTCATCGGCGGGGCCGTGGTGCAGTGGCTGCGCGACGGCCTGGGCGTGATCCAGGCGAGCGCCGACATCCAGTCGCTGGCCGAAAGCGTGCCCGACTCCGGCGGCGTCACCTTCGTGCCGGCCTTCACGGGGCTGGGCTCGCCCTACTGGAAGCCCGACGCCCGCGGCGCGATCGTGGGCCTCACGCGGGGCAGCACCGTGGCGCACGTGGCGCGCGCGGCGCTCGACAGCATCGCCTTCCAGAGCGCGGCCCTGCTGCAGGCGATGAGCCGGGATGCGGTGGCCGCTGGCGCCGCCCCGGTGGCCGAGCTGCGCGTGGACGGCGGCGCCTGCATCAACGACCTGCTGATGCAGACGCAGGCCGACCTGCTGGGCATCCCGGTGGTGCGGCCCACGGTGGTGGAGACGACGGCGCTGGGCGCCGCCTACCTGGCCGGCCTGGCCACGGGCGTGTGGGGCGGGACGCGCGAGCTCGCCTCGCACTGGCAGGCCGAGCGGGCCTTCGAGCCGGCGATCTCACGCGACGAGGCCGGCTCGCGCCTGGCGCAGTGGGAGCGTGCGGTGGCCCAGGCATGTGCATGAGGCGGCAGCCGCCCGAGGCCCTGCTGCAGGGCAGGCGGGAGCGATCATGGGACTGACGGGTCTGCACTTCCTCGGGGCGCCGGTGCACGCCGTGCTGTTCGACCTGGACGGCACGCTGCTCGACACCGCAGGCGACATCGCGCTTGCGCTCAGCCGTGCCTTTGCCGACCAGGGCCAGGAGGCGCCGGGCGAAGCGGAGGTGCGCACGATGATCGGCCGCGGTGCACCCATGCTGGTTCAGCGCGCGCTCGCCTGGCGCGGCCTCACGCTGGAGGCGCCCGCACAGGCCGCGCTGCTGGAGGGCTTCTTCCACCACTACGGCCGGCTGCAGGAGGTCGACGAGTGCGCGGCGCAGCCCTATCCCGGGGTGCGCGAGGGGCTCGCGCGGCTCGGCACCCAGCGCCTGCCGATGGCGGTCGTGACGAACAAGCAGGAGCGTTTTGCGCGGGGGCTCGTGGCGCGGCTCGGGCTCGCGCCGTGGTTCCCGCTCGTCGTGGGCGGCGACACCTGCGAGCGCCGCAAGCCCGACCCGCAGCCTCTGCAGTGGGCCTGCACGCAGCTGGGCGTGCAGGCCGCCCACACCGTGATGGTGGGTGACTCGGTCAACGATGTGCAGGCCGCGCGGGCCGCAGGCATGCGGGTGGTGTGCGTGCCCTACGGCTACAACGAGGGTACGGACCCGCGCGCGCTGCCCTGCGACGCCTTCGTGCAGACGCTGCAGGAGCTGCCGGCGCTGCTGGGGCTGCCGGAGCCGGGGGGAGACTGAAGATGGGACCACTCGCGGGATTGCGCGTCATCGAGCTGGCCGGCATCGGGCCGGTGCCGATGTGTGCCACGCTGCTGGCCGACCTGGGTGCCGACGTCGTGCGCATCGACCGCCTCGAGCCCAGCGGCCTGGGCGTGGAGATGGAGCGGCGCGTGCACGTGCACGGCCGCAGCCGTCGCTCGGCCGCCTTCGATCTGAAGGTGCCCGCGGCACGCGAGGCGGTGCTCGCGCTGGTGGCGGGCGCAGACGTGCTGCTGGAGGGCTTTCGGCCGGGCGTGGCCGAACGCCTGGGGCTCGGGCCGGCCGACTGTCACGCGCGCAACCCGCGCCTGGTCTACGGCCGCATGACGGGTTTCGGGCAGGACGGGCCGTTGGCCCAGGCCGCCGGCCACGACCTGAACTACCTCGCGCTGGCTGGCGCGCTGCACGCCATCGGCCCCGCAGGCGGTGCGCCGGTGCCGCCGCTCAACCTCGTGGCCGACTACGGCGGCGGGGCGCTGTACCTGGCCTTCGGCGTCATGGCGGCACTGCACGAGCGCACGCAATCGGGGCGGGGCCAGGTGGTGGACGCGGCGATGGTGGACGGCGTGGCTTCGCTGATGGGCCTCTTCCACGGCCTGCAGGCCGCAGGGGCGTGGAGCGACGCACGGGGCACCAACCTGCTCGACGGAGGCGCACCGTTCTATGCCACCTACGAGACAGCCGACGGGCAGTGGGTCTCGATCGCGGCAATCGAGCCGAAGTTCTACGCCGAGCTGGCGCGGCGCATCGGGCTGGACGAGCGCTTCGTCGCGGCGCAGAACGACCGCAGCCAGTGGCCGGCGATGCGCGAGGCGATCGCCGCGATCGTGCGCGGCCGCACGCGCGCGGCGTGGTGTGAACAGCTCGAGGGCACGGATGCCTGCTTCGCGCCGGTGCTGACAGTGGGGGAGGCTGCGCGCCACCCGCACGCCCTGGCGCGGGGCACCTACGTGGAGGTGGAAGGGGTGGTGCAGCCGGGTCCGGCGCCGCGCTTCGACCGCAGTGCGCCCGTGCCTGTGCGGCCTGCGCCGGAGGTGGGTGTGCACACGCACGAGGTGCTGTCACAGGCCGGATTCACCATGGATGACATCCAGGCCCTGCAGGCCGCCGGAGCGATTGCGAAATGAGCCCTTCCCACTCTCCTGACGCGGCCTACGACATCTACGCCGACGCCCGCAAGGCGGCCACCGTGATCGTGCTGCGTGATCGCCCCGAAGGCGGCGTGGAGGTGCTGATGATGCGCCGCGCCGAGCGCGACGGCGACATGCGCAGCGGCGCGGCCGTCTTCCCAGGCGGCGTGCTCGACGCGCGCGACCGCGACGCCCACGTGCACGTGCGCGGCTGGGACGACGCGCAGGCGAGCGCGCGCATGGCGCTGCCGGCCGGCGGGCTCGACTACCTCGTGGCCGCGGTGCGCGAGTGCTTCGAGGAGGTGGGCCTGCTCTTCGCCAGCCCGGTGGATGCCGCCGGAGTGGATGCTGCGGCGCACGAACCGGCCTTTGCGCAGGTCCTGGCCCAGGCCCACGCACAGTGGCGCGGCCCGATGCAGCGCGGCGAGCAGCCAGTGGCGGCGCTGTGCGAGGCGCTTGGCCTGCACCTGGACCTGCGCGAGTGGGCCTACTTCAGCCACTGGCTCACGCCACCTGGCCAGCCGCGGCGCTTCGACACCCGCTTCTTCGTCACGCGCGCACCGGTGCGGCAGCAGGCCGAGGCCGACTACGGCGAAGCGGTGGAGCTGATGTGGCTCACGCCACAGGCTGCGCTCGATCCCGCTCGCGGGCTGAAGCTGCTGCCCGTCACGCGCGAGACCCTCAAGCGGCTGGACACCTTTGCGAGCGCTCAGGCAGCGATCGACCACGCCCGCGCGCAGCGCGAGGTGACGCTGACGATGCCGCGCCGCGCCGAGACGGCCAAGGGCCAGCGCGTGGTGCTCCCGCACGAGATGGCTTACGCCGAGATCGGCCGCATCGACCCGGCGGGGCGCGGCCTCGCCTTTGCCGACATCGTGCCCGGCCGCGTGGTGCGGCTGTCGCCGCGCGTGCTGCGCATCACGGCACCCAACGCCGGCATGATGACGGGCCCCGGCACCAACAGCTACCTGGTCGGCGACCCCGCCACCAACCGCTGGACCGTGATCGATCCGGGCCCCGACGACGCCTCGCACCGGCAGGCGCTGCTCGAGGCCGCACCGGGCCCGGTGGAGCGCATCCTCGTGACCCACACGCATGTGGACCACTCTCCGGGTGCCGCGCCGCTGTCGCGCGCCACCGGAGCGCCCGTGCTGGGCCGGCGCCCGCTGCATGCGGCCGGGCAGGACGCCACCTTCGCGCCCGACGAGGAGCTCTTCGGGGGCGAGTTGCTGGCGCTCGGGCCCGACACGACGCTGCGCGTGCTGCACACGCCCGGCCATGCCTCCAACCACCTGTGCTACCTGCTCGAGCAGGAGCACACCCTCTTCACGGGCGACCATGTGATGCAGGGCTCCACCGTCGTCATCAACCCGCCCGATGGCGACATGGCGGCCTACCTGCGCGCGCTCGAGGCCCTGCATGCGATCCGGATCGACTGGTTCGCGCCGGGCCATGGTTTCCTCGTGGCGCAGCCGCATGAAGTGGTGCGCGCACTCGTGCGCCACCGGCTCGGGCGCGAGGCCAAGGTGGTCTCGGCGCTGGCCGCGGCCGGGCCGGCGCCGATCGAGGTGCTGGTCGAGCGGGTCTATGAGGACGTGCCTGCCTCGCTGCACCCGGTGGCGCGGCGCTCGCTGCTCGCGCACCTGCTCAAGCTCGAGTCCGAAGGTCGTGCGCGTTGCGTGACGGGGGAGTGGTCGGCGGCCTGAGTGCCCTCGGCCTGGGGGCCCCACGGCAGGGTCGGTCAGCCGCCTTCCGGGGCGTCTATCCAGCGCCCTTCGCGCAGCAGCTGGTGCGGGCGAAAGGCGATCTTGTAGGCCATCTTCGGGCTCTGCGCGATCCAGTAGCCCAGGTACAGGTTCGGCAGGGAGAGCTGGCGCGTCTGCTCGATCTGCCACAGCACGCTGTAGGTGCCGTAGCTCGCGTGCGGGTCGGGGTCGAAGAAGGTGTAGACGGCCGAGATGCCGTCCTCCAGCACGTCCAGGATCGACACCATCCGCAGCGCCCCCGGCGCGTCCGAGGTGGCCGGCTCGCGAAACTCGACCAGGCGGGAATTGACGCGGCTCTGGAGCAGGAACTGCGAGTACTGGTCGACGCTGTCGTGGTCCATGCCGCCGCCGCTGTGCCGGCCCGACTGGTAGCGCAGGTAGAGCTGGTAGTGCTCGGGCAGGAAGCCCAGCCTCAGCACCCGCGCCTGCAGCCCGGCGTGTGCCTTCCAGGCCCGGCGCTGGCTGCGGGTGGGCGTGAAGCGCGCCACCGGCACGCGCAGCGGCACGCAGGCCTGGCAGCCGTCGCAGTAGGGGCGGTAGGTGAACATGCCACTGCGGCGGAAGCCGTTGGAGATCAGGCCCGAGTAGACGTCGGAGTTGATCAGGTGGCTCGGCGTGGCCACCTGCGAGCGCGCCTGCCGGTCGGGCAGGTAGCTGCAGGGGTAGGGCGCCGTCGCGTAGAACTGCAGCGACGAGAGCGGAAGTTCCTTGGGATGCGTCACGGGGCAGGTGCGGGCAGGGTGCCGGGCAGTTGACCGGGCGCCTCGATGCCGAGCAGCGCCCAGTGCGCCGGATCATAGGCCCAATCCCCGAGCTCCGGCTGCGCCACGGCATCGTGCACGTGGCGCTCGAAGGCCTGACGTGAGATCGTCACGGCGCCCAGGCTCACGAGGTGGCGCGTCTCCTGCTGGCAGTCGATCAGGGTCACGCCGCGGGCTCTGCACAAGGCCACGAGCGCCGCCAGCGCGATCTTCGATGCGTCGGTGCGGTGCGCGAACATCGATTCGCCGTACACCATGCGCCCGATGGCCACTGCGTACAGGCCGCCGACGAGCTCGCCGTCGATCCACGTCTCCACGCTGTGCACGCGCCCCAGGCGGTGCCAGGCGGCATAGGCCTGCACCATCTGCGGCACGATCCAGGTGCCGTCCTGGCCAGCGCGTGGCGTGTGGGCGCAGGCTTGGATCACGCGCTCGAACGCGCTGTCGATGCGCAGCGCGCAGCCCGGTGTGGCCAGGAAGCGGCGGATCGTCTTGCGCAACGAGCGCGTGAGCACGAAGTCGGCCGTGCGCAGCACGGTGCGCGGCTCGGGGCTCCACCACAGCACGGGCTGCCCCTGGCTGAACCAGGGGAAGACGCCGCGCCGATAAGCCTCCTCGAGCCGGGCGGGATGGAGCCCGCCTCCGGCCGCGAGCAGGCCCGGGGCCTGGCTGCCCTCGGGCAGCGCGTGCGAGCCTGGGGGCAAAGGCGTGTCGTCGTCGAGCCAGGGGATCATCGTGGCGGGGCCCGGGCCAGTGCTGCGCGGGCGGTCGGTCAGCGCCCGGCCGCCCAGGCCTGCACGCTGGCCACGCCGGCCAGGGTCGCCAGCAGCGAGCCCGCCAGGTGCAGCCCCGCGAGTCCGGCGCCAGCCCACAGCCGGCCCTGCTGCAGCAGCGTGACCACCTCGGCCGAGAAGGTGGAGAAGGTGGTCAGGCCGCCCAGAAACCCCGTGACCACGAAGAGCCGCCACTCGGCCGGCCAATGGGCGTGCTGCGCGAAGAGCGCGAGCGCGAGCCCGGCGCCGTAGCCGCCGATGACGTTGGCCGCAAGCGTGCCGGCGGGAACCCAGGCATGCGCATGCTGCAGCCACAGGCCCAAGCCCCAGCGCAGCAACGCGCCCAGGGAGGCCCCGGCGCAGATGGCAGCCACCGCGGCCAGGGTCGGGAAAGTGACGCTCATCGGGCGGGCTCGTGCGAGGTGTGGTCAGGATTATGGGCACGTCGCTTGGGTACCATCGGCCCATGAGGTGAAGGTGCGGCCCGAAGCGGCAGCTCCGGCAGGCCCGCCCGGCACCCCCCGCCACGTGAGGACACAGGAGGACACAGACATGCCGATGGATGTCGTCGACTACGAGATCAAGGGTGCCGAGATGCAGTTCGTGGAGGTCGAGCTCGACCCCGGCGAGGCGGCCATCGGCGAGGCCGGCAGCATGATGTTCATGGATGCGGGCATCTCGATGGACACCGTCTTCGGGGACGGCAGCGCCCAGACCGGCGGATTCTTCGGCAAGCTGCTCGGGGCCGGCAAGCGCCTGGTCACGGGCGAGTCGCTCTTCACCACCGTCTACAGCAACGCCTCCACGCTCAAGCAGCGCGTGGCCTTTGCCGCACCCTACCCAGGCAAGATCCTGCCCATGGAGCTGCGCCAGCTCGGCGGCACGCTGATCTGCCAGAAGGACGCCTTCCTGTGCGCGGCGCGCGGCGTGTCGCTGGGCATCCACTTCCAGCAAAAGCTCTCCGTGGGCTTCTTCGGCGGAGAGGGCTTCATCATGCAGCGCCTGGAAGGTGACGGCCTGGCCTTCGTGCATGCCGGCGGCACGGTGGTGCGGCGCGAGCTGGCCCCGGGCCAGACGCTGCTCGTGGACACGGGCTGCCTGGTGGCAATGACGCCGCAGGTGAACTTCGAGATCCAGTACGTGGGCAAGATCAAGACCGCACTGTTCGGGGGAGAGGGCCTGTTCTTCGCCAAGGTCAGTGGCCCCGGCACGGTGTGGCTGCAGAGCCTGCCCTTCTCGCGCCTGGCCTCGCGCGTTTTCGCGGCCGCGCCTCAGCGTGGCGGGTCTCGCGAGGAAGGATCGGTCCTGGGGGCCGTGGCCGGCGGCGGGGTGCTCGGCGGGCTGATCGGGGGGGACGATGACTGAGTCATCCCGGGAGCCGGCGCACGGCCCGGTACCCGATCCCCTCCGGCGCGCGCTGCTGATCGGCGCGGGCGCGGCCGCCGCAGGGGCGCACGCTGCACCGCGCGCGCCGCAGCCGATCTTCGTGCTCAATTCGCAGGATGCGGACGTGAGCGTGATCGATCCGGTGAGCTTTGCTGTCACGCGGCGCATCGCGGTGGGCAAGGAGCCGCACCACCTGTACCTCACGCCCGACGAGAAGGGCCTGATCGTGGCCAACGCGGCGGGCAACTCGCTGACCTTCATCGACCCCGCCACGGGCGCCGTGCAGCGCCAGGTGCCCAACATCGTCGACCCCTACCACCTGCGCTTCTCGCCCGATATGCAGTGGTTCGTCACGGCCGCCAACCGGCTCGACCACGTCGACCTGTACCGCTGGCAGCCGCAGGCGCCCAAGCCCTTCGCGCTCGTCAAGCGCATCGAGGCGCCCAAGACGCCGAGCCACCTCTACATCGACACGCGCTCGACCGTCTGCTACGTGTCGATGCAAGACAGCGATGAGCTGCTGGCCATCGACCTGACCACACAGGCGCCGCGCTGGAAGGTCAAGACCGGCCGCATGCCGGCCGACGTGTTCCTCACGGCCGACGATCGCCACCTGCTGGTGGGGCTCACGGGCGACAAGGTGGTGGAGGTCTATGACGTGTCCAACCCGGCGCGGCCGGCGCAGCTGATGCGGCGCATCACCACCGGTGCCGGCGCGCACGCCTTCCGCGCGCGTGGCGACAAGCGCCACGTGTTCGTGAGCAACCGCGTGGCCAACACGATCAGCCTCATCGACACGCAGACCTGGGGCGTCGTCTCCGAACTGCCGGCGCCGGGCGGCCCGGACTGCATGGAGATGCTCGCCGACGGGCGCACGCTGCTCGTGACCTCGCGCTGGGCGCGCAAGCTCACCTTCATCGACATCGAGCGCCGGCAGGTGGTGCGGCAGGTGGCGGTGGGGCGCTCGCCGCATGGCGTGTGGACGCTCGACCATGCGCCGCGTGCCTGAGAGCCCGGCGCTGGGCGCAGCGCGCCCGTACCGGCTGCGCTGGTCTGCGCCGCTGGCCTTGTGCCTGGCCCTGGTACCGGCCGTTCTGGCGTGGCCAGGTCTGGCCGCCGCAGCCTCTGCGAACGCTGCTGTGCCGGGTGCCCCGGCGCCCTGCGCGAAGCCGGTCTACCTCACCTTCGACACGGGTCACATGGGCGTGGCTCCGCTGGTGGCCGAGGTGCTCGCACGCCACGGCGTCAAGGCCACCTTCTTCCTGGCCAACGAGCGCACGCGCAGCGGCGGGGGCAGCCTGGATGACGAGTGGGCGGCCTGGTGGCGCGCCCGGGCCGACGAGGGCCACGCCTTCGGCTCGCACACCTGGGACCATGACGTGTGGGTGGGCGACACAGCTGACGGCTTGCGGCTGCGCCCGACGATGGGGGCGCAGGCCGGGCGTGTGCGCCACGCCACGGCGGCACAGTACTGCGAGGCGCTGCGGCGCCCGGCCGAGCGCTTCGAGGCCATCACGGGCCGGCCGATGGCCGCGATCTTCCGCGCCCCGGGCGGCAAGACCTCGCCGGCCCTGCTGCGGGCGGCCGAGCGCTGCGGCTACACCCATGTGGGCTGGTCGCCGGCGGGGTTTCTCGGCGATGAACTCTCCAGCGAGACGCATCCCAACGCGGCGCTGCTGGCGCGCGCGCTGCGCGACATCCGGCCTGGCGACATCCTGCTCGCCCACCTGGGCATCTGGTCCCGGCGCGACCCCTGGGCGCCCGCCGTCCTCGAGCCGCTCATCGAGGGGCTGAAGGCGCGCGGCATGTGCTTTGCCACGCTGCGCGAGCACCCCAGCCTGCGTGCGGCGGCCTCGCGGCCCGCTCCCGCCGCCGCGCTGAGGTAGCCGCGTGCAGGAGCTGCTGGACCTCTTCGGCCAGGCGCAGCAGGCGCTCTTCGAGGGCGTGGTACAGCCGCTCGTGTTCGCGCTAGGCGCGGGCAACCTGCTCGAGGATGCCTTCCGTGCCACGGGCTGGCTGCTGGTGGGGGTGGTGCAGATCGTGCTGCTCGTGACGGTGCTCGGCACGCTCGAGCGGTGGCGCCCGGTGGAGCCGGTGACCGACCGGCGTGGGGTGCGGGTGGACGTGCTCTACACGCTGCTGCACCGGCTCGGGCTCTTTCGCGTGGCGATGTTCTTCACGCTCGATGCGGCGGTGCTCGCGCTGGCCTCCGAGCTGCGCCTGGCGGGTGTGCCGTCCTTCCAGCTCGACGGCCTGTGGCCGGGCGTGACGGACCTGCCCTGGGCGAGCTTCCTGCTCTACCTGCTGCTCTTCGACTTCGTGGATTACTGGATCCACCGCGGCCAGCATGGGCTGGACGCATGGTGGCAGCTGCATGCGCTGCACCACAGCCAGCGCCAGATGACGATGTGGAGCGACAACCGCAACCACCTGCTCGACGACCTGGCGCGTGATGCGATCCTCGCGCTGGTGGCCCTCGGCGTGGGCGTGGGCCCCGGGCAATTCGTGGCCATCGTGGCGGTCACGCAGCTCGTGGAGAGCCTCTCGCACGCGAACCTGCGCCTGTCCTTCGGGCCGGTGCTCGGGCGGGTGCTCGTGAGCCCGGGCTACCACCGCACGCACCACCAGATCGGCCTGGGCCATGAGTCGGCCGGGCGCGGCAGCCTGGGCGGGTGCAACTTCGCGGTGCTGTTCCCGGCCTGGGACCTGCTCTTTCGCACTGCACGGCTGCAGCCCGACTATGGCCCCACCGGCACGCGCGACCAGCTGCCCGAGGAGGGCGCTCGTGACTACGGCAGCGGCTTCTGGTCGCAGCAGTGGCGCGGGTTGCTGCGCCTGGCCGGCCGCGCCTGAGAAGGGCGGGGTCTGTGTGCCGCAGGCCCCGGGGATCGCG
>CAILKA010000670.1 GCA_903834645.1 uncultured beta proteobacterium | reverse complement strand
GGTTGCTCCCACACCTTCGCCCAATTTTCGCCGCCGTCGGTGGTGCGGTAGAGCTTGCCCGTACCGTTTCCGTACCAGCCGGTGTCGGGCGAGACGAAGGCGATGTCGTCCTGCTTGCCTCGGAAGGGCTCGGTGGGCAGGCGCCGCCACGCAGCGGCCGGTGCGCCGCTGACCTGGCCCGCCACGGCCCACGCGGAGCCCGCCACCATCACCTGTCTGCGCGTGAACATCGCTGCTGCCTCCGATCCGCCCGCTCCAGCTAGGACCCCACCGCCACCACGTTGTCGTCCGAGTTCCGGTCGATGCGCTTGTTGTACGGGTCCACCCCCACGAAGGCCGGCTTGCGGTCCACGACGAGCGTGACCACCTGCGAGCCGCTGCGGATGCGCTGGCGCTGCATGTGCAGCACGTCGCTGGCCGCGTAGCCACGCTTGCCGGGCTCGGCGCTGAAGAGGCCCACGTCGAACTCCTCGTCCAGCGGCGCCTCCTTCTCCACGCCCTTGCCGTCTGCGTAGAGCTTGCGGGCCTGCACGGTGAAGCTCACGTCCCAGCGGCCGTCGGGGCGCTGCGCGACCTTCGGCTCGCTGGCCTTCACGTCCAGCACCGTGATCTTCTCGAACAGGTCCGTGATCAGCGCCTCGTGCTGCGGCCCGGCCTCGCGCCGGATGTGGCGCAGCAGGTCCAGGCTGTTGGGGTACGGGGCCGACTTGAACGCGTACTCGCGCACGAAGCTCGCCAGCGCCCGGTTCACGGCCGGCGCCCCCACCACCTCCTTGAGCCACCACAGGGCGAGCGACCCCTTCTGGTAGTGGATGTAGGCCTGGTTCTCCACCCGCGAGAGCGGCAGCTCCTCCAGCACCTCGCCCCCGCGCGAGCGCAGGTAGCGGTCGAGCTCGTACTTCAGGAAGCGGCGCATGTGCTCGGGGCCGTAGAGCTTTTCCATCACCAGCAGCGCCGAGTACTGCGACAGGCTCTCGACGATGAAGGTGCCGCCCTGCTGGCTGCTCGACACCACCTGGTGGCCCCACCACTGGTGCGCGATCTCGTGCGCCGTCACGTACGTGACGACGTCGATCTTCTCCGGGTCCGCCAGCTTGGAGAGGAACCCGATGTTCTCGCTGTAGGGAATGGTGTTGGCAAAGCTCTGCGCGAAGTCAGCGTAGCTTGGGAACTCCAGGACGCGGGCCTGGCGGAACTGGTAGGGCGAGAAGGCCTCGGAGAAGAGCTGCAGCGAGACCTTCATCGCCTCGAGCATGCGCGGCACGTTGTAGCCGTGCCCCGGGTGGTGGTACACGGCCAGTTCGGTGGGGCCGACCTTGTCGCGCGCCACCTCGTAGCGGGCCGACTGGATGCTGAAGAAGTGCATCAGCGGCGCATCGGGCTTGAAGCGCACGGTGCGCCGCCCGTCGCGCGTGGTGTCGCTCACCACGTAGCCGGGGGCCACGGGTGTCTGGTCGGCATCGGTGGTGACGGTGATGTCGGCCGTCACCCAGTCGCTGTCGTGCCGCAGGCCGTGGCGGCTGCGACCCGACTCATCCTCCAGCGGGGGCGGGCGCAGGTCCGGCGGCAGGCCGTGCTTGCGGCGCTTGGAGCGGTCGGTGAGGAAGCTGTCGCGCGAGACCCCGATGGCCGGCGCGATCTCCCCGTTGTTCAGGAAGGTGCCGTTGTCGACGATGCGCGTCAGCGGGCTCGAATTGGGAAAGCCCCGCTCGTGCAGCACGGTGGTGAAGCCGAGCTCGCGCCGCTGCCCGGGCAGCATCGGCTCGGCCAGCGTGTAGATGCGGTAGCCCCAGTCGGCGTGCTCGGTCTTGAGCGTGGCCCCGGGGAAGCTCATGCGCTCGAGCTTGAGCGTGCGCGGCATCGCCAGGTGCAGCTCGGTCACGGGCTCGCCGCTGCGGTTCTCCAGCACGTAGGTGCCGCTCGTCACCGCCCGGGCCTCGCGCGGGAAGAGCTGCACGTCCAGCGTCACGCCGATGATGCGCGGCTGCGGCAGCTTCTCGTAGGGCAGCAGCGCCTTCTCCGCGGCAGCCGTCATCGCCTCGTCTTCGGGCTGCGTGGTGTAGGGGTTCAGGACGTTGGTGTTCCAGTAGATGAAGCCGCCCGTGCCGACGAACACGAGGCAGGCACCGAGTGCCAGCATGCCTGCCCCGCCACTCAGCCGCGCGCGCGCCTGCGGCCAGCGCTGGCGCAGCGTGCCGCCCAGCCCGCGCCGCCAGAAGGCATGCGCCGCCACCGCCAGCAGCACCGCGAAGGCGCTCCAGTAGAGCTGGAACCACGCCTGCCCGATCCAGAAGCGCGACATGCCGCTCATGTCCGACAACGGCACCGGCGAGGTGCCGGCGTAGTGGTACAGGTTGTGCTCGAAGCCGGCCGTGGAAAGGGCCGTGGTGGCCACCACGTAGATCAGCATCACGCCCCAGCCGATGAACTTCTGCGGCACCAGCACCTGCACGAGCACCGAGAGCACCGCCACCTGCAGGGCCGTCACCACCGTGGGCCACAGGTACCACGCGAGGTAGCCCAGCGGCTCGAGCTGGAGGTAGCCCTTGGCCAGCTGCACCGCCATACCGGTGAGCACCGCCACCAGCCCGGTGGCAATAAGCACGAGCGTGATCGCGCCGATCTTGGGCACCAGGTGCGCCCAGCCCGGTGCGGCGGTGGCGTCCACGATCTCGTGCATGCGCCGCTCGCGGTCGCGCCACACCAGCTCGCCGGCGTAGTAGATGGCGATCAGGATCGGCATGATGTTGAAGGCGCCCTGCAGCGCCTGCACCATGAGCCGCGTCACCGGGTAGCTCGGGCTGCCGTACCACTCGTTGGAGAACCACGCCGAGCCGCCGGCGTTGAGCACCCCGATGAAGAGCAGCACGAAGAAGGCCGGGCTGCGTACGACGAAGGCCGTGTCGAAGCGCGCGAGCGCGGCGAACTGCGCCCAGCGCGCGGCGCGGTCGGCACGCGGCGCAGGGAGGTGTTCGAGCGCGGCCGCAGCCGCTTGCCGCACTGCCTCCGGTGCCGCGGCCGGTGTAGTGGCCATTGCACCGGGTGCAGCCGCAGCGGCGCCCCTCTTCGCACCTCGCTGCTCGAACCGGAACAGCGCCGCGGCCGTGGCGAACACCGCCAGCCCCGCAGCCAGCCAGATCACCCGGTTGGCCAGGAAGATCCCCGAGAGCTCGGGCAGCTGCGTGTTGCGCTCCACCGCCGTCCAGTACTTGGTTGTCAGGCCGAAGGCCGACATCCCGAAGGGATCGGTGAGCGCGGAGATGTCGTCGAAGCGAGGGTCGCGCAGCAGCCCACGGGTGACGAGGTAGAGCACCAGGAGCAGCATCGCGCCCACGTAGCTCCACATCATCGAGCGCGTGACGGTGGCCAGCGCGAAGAAGGCTGCGCCCAGGATCAGGATCGTGGGCAGGCCCATCACGAAGAGCGCCCACAGGTAGTGGCCCGGCACGAAGGGGCCGAGTCGCTCGGCGTCGAGCCACGGCATGAAGGAGCCCACCGCGATGCCCAGCGGCACGGCAGACATCACCAGCAGCGCGGCGGCCACCGAGCCCAGGAATCGCCCGCCCAGGTAGGGCCACTTCGTGAGCCGCGTGCTGCGCAGGATCGGCGCGAAGCCCGTCTCGTCGTCGCGCAGCACGGTGCCGGCCACCAGCGCCACGACGATGAAGATCGAGAACAGGCTCATGATCCCCGTGGTCTGCAGGATCGCGTAGGGCGCGTTGATGTTCACGTTGCCGCGCGAGCCGATCTGGATCTGGTCGATCGTGGTGGCGGCGAACGTGAGCAGGAAGAAAAGCGCAAAGCCCACCCACAGCACGGGGCTGCGCAGCTGGTGGCGCCACTCGAAGGCGGCCACGGGCAGGAAGAGCGAGGGCGACTTCATGACGAGCCCTCGCCTTCAGGCGGCCTGCTTCGCCGGCAGCTCGGCGCGCAGCCGATGCAGCGTGGCGAAGTAGACGTCCTCCAGGCCGGCCTCCACGGGCTCGAAGCCCTCGCCCGGGCAGCGGCCGGGCTCGTCGGCCAGCACCCGGATGACGGTGCGGCCAGCCTTCAGGCGCGTGGCGATCACCGCGTGGCGCGCGCGCGCCGCCTCCAGATCGGTCTTGTCGATGCCGGTCTGCCAGATGCGCCCGGCCAGGGCGGCGATGAGGTCGCCTGGCGTGCCGCTTTCCACGATGCGCCCGCCCACCATGATGGCGGTGCGCGGGCACAGGTCGGTCACGTCGTCCACGATGTGGGTGGAGAGGATGACCACCACCTGCTCGCCGATGGCCGACAGCAGGTTGTTGAAGCGGTTGCGCTCCTCCGGGTCCAGCCCCGCGGTGGGCTCGTCGACGATGATCAGGCGCGGGTTGCCGCTGAGCGCCTGCGCGCTGCCGAATCGCTGGCGCATGCCGCCGGAGTAGCCGGCCACCGCCTTCTTGCGCACGTCCCAGAGGTTCACCTGGCGCAGCAGCGCCTGCACGGTGTCGCGCCGCTCGCCCCGGCCGGCGATGCCCTTGAGCACCGCCAGGTGGTCCAGCAGGTCCTCGGCCGACACCCGTGGGTAGACGCCAAAGTCCTGCGGCAGGTACCCGAGCGTGGCGCGCAGCGCCTCGGGCTGGGCCAGCACGTCGAGGTCCCCGAAGCGGATGCGGCCCGAGGTGGGCACCTGCAGCGTGGCCAGGCAGCGCATGAGGCTGCTCTTGCCGGCGCCGTTCGGGCCAAGCAGCCCGAACATACCGGCGGGGATGGACAGGCTCACGGCGTCGAGCGCGCGTGTGCCGTTGGGGTAGGTGTGGGAGAGGTCGTGGATGTCGAGCATGGTGCCGACGGTAGCGGCAGCAGCGCCGGGCGTCCAGCCCGGCTCGACGGGCGGCCGCCTGGCGTGGACGAACGGTCACCGGTGGAGATGAACGCGGTCCGGCGGCACCCGCCCGTACGGGCACCCCGCAGCCCGGCCGGGGGGCATGCGCCGGCGGTCAAGGCCACCCGTGCGTTCGGCAGAACGCCCAGATCCTCTCGGCCCCGTTGAAACCCTGGATCGGCACGTTGCCCGGGCGGGCAGCCCGGGTGCCGGGCCAGCCGTGCCCCCCGACCGCATCCACGATGGCCACCGTCACCGCCCCACCTGGCGTGGCTGGGTAGGTGCGCGTCGTGAGCGTGCCCTGCCCCTCCACGACGGGCGTGGCCGCGCTGCGGTTGGCCTGCACCCAGAAGGCGAGCGTCTCCTCGAACGACTTGAAGGGCGCGGCCTGCGCGTTGCGCACGAGGGGGTTGCGGCTCATGCCGCCTTCCAGGGGCACCTCCTCATCGGCTGCGCCGTTGATGAGCAGGATCGGCAGCGGCTTGGCGGGCTTGTCCTCGAAACTGAACATGGCACCCACCACCGGCGCGATCGCCGCCAGGCGCTGTGCACGCAGCGTGGCGTAGACGAGCGTCATCATGGCGCCGTTGGAGCCGCCGGTCATGCACACGCGTGCGGGGTCGGCACCGTGGCGCTCCACGAGCGCATCGAGGAGGGCATCCAGGAAGGCGATGTCGTCGGCGTGCCCCACCTGGCGGCGCTGCAGGTAGCCCGTGTTCCACGCATGCATCCCGGCGCGCCCCCAGGGCGTGCCCTCGGGGTAGACGACCGTGAAGCCCTCGCGCTGCGCCACCTCGTCGAAGCCGGTGCGCCGGCGCTGCTCGTCCGCGCTGCCCGCGCCGCCGTGCAGCACCAGCACCACCGGCTGGCGCTGGCCCGGCGGCGGCGGGTTCACGAGGATCGCGCGGCGCTCCACGCCTGCGACCGACAAGCGCAACTCGGCTGCCCAGGAGGGGACGGCAAGAGCCAGGCTCGACAAGGCCGCGAGGACGCCGGCAAGGCCCAGGGGCCTGCACCTGGCAAGAGCCGGCTCGGCCCGGGCGAACAGGATCCGACGAAGGTGTGCACACACGCAGCGGATTCTGGCCACGGTCACGGCAGCCGTCCATCCGCGTGGAAGCCCGGAGCCACGCCGGAACGGTTATCCGTCGCCGCACAGCAGCGCCCACGGATGGCCAGATGCCCGACTCGATAATCCCGCGGCGCACCATGAGCATGCCCCCCTTCGCCCCCACCCAGCTGCCCCTCACCGCCGCCGACGGCTACACGCTGCAGGCCCTGCGCTACGCCCCCCAGGGCGAGCCCACCGGCCGCCTCATCGTGGCCGGCGCCACGGGCGTGCCCCAGCGCTTCTACGCCCGCTTCGCGCAGTTTGCGGCCGCGCGCGGCATCGAGGCCTGGACGCTCGACTACCGCGGCGTCGGGCTCTCGCGCCCGCCCGCGCTGCGCGGCTTTCGGATGAACTATCTCGACTGGGCGCGGCTGGACCTGGCCGCGCTGCTGGAGCACGTGTCCGCGCAGGGCCAGGAGCCGCTGTGGATGGTCGGCCACTCCTACGGCGGGCACGCCTTCGGCCTGCTGCCCGGCCACGAGCGGGTGCAACGGCTGGCCACCTTCGCCACGGGCGCGGGCTGGCACGGCTGGATGCCGCCGCTGGAGCGGCTGCGCGTGAAGCTGCTGTGGAACGTGGTGGGCCCCTTGCTCGTGCGCACCACGGGCTACCTGGCCTGGAGCCGGCTGGGCCTGGGCGAGGATCTCCCGCGCGACGTGTACCTGCAGTGGCGCCGCTGGTGCCAGTGGCCGCGCTACTTCTTCGAGGACCCCGAGCTTCCTGGCCTGGCCGAGCAGTTCGCCGGCGTGCGCATCCCCATCCGCGCCATCAACGCCACCGACGACAAGTGGGCCCCGCCCGCCTCGCGCGACGCCTTCATGGCCGCCTACACCGGCGCACAGCTGGAGTGCTTCACCCTCGAGCCCGGCAGCATAGGCATGGCCGCCATCGGCCACATGGACTACTTCCGGCCGCAGGCCGTCAAGCTGTGGGAGCAGACGCTGGACTGGCTGCAGCAGGCCTGAGCCGCCGCGCTACCCCTCGCGGGTGAAGCCCTCGGCCGCCCGCATCAGCCGGCGCGTGTAGTCGGCCTGCACGCGTGAGGCGGCGAGGTCGGCGGCGTCCACGAACTCCACCGCGCGGCCCTGGTGCATCACGAGCAGGCGCCGGCAAAGGTGCGTGACCACTGCCAGGTCGTGGCTCACCATCAGGAAGGTCAGGCCGCGCTCCTGGCGCAGCTGCTCCAGCAGGTTGAGCACCTCGGCCTGCACCGAGGCGTCCAGCGCCGAGGTCGGCTCGTCGAGCAGCAAAATCTGCGGCTCCAGAATCAGCGCCCGCGCCACCGCAATGCGCTGGCGCTGGCCGCCCGACAACTGGTGCGGGTAACGAAACCTGAAACCGCTGCCCAGTCCCACCTCATCGAGCGCACGTTCAATGCGCGTCTGCTCGTCGCCGATGCCATGAATGGCCAGCGGCTCGGCCAGGATTTTGTCCACCGTGTGGCGCGGGTGCAGCGAGCCGTAGGGGTCCTGAAACACCATTTGTACCAACCGCCGGAACGGTTTGCTGCCCGGCAGCGGCAACACCTGCGCCGCATCGCCGAGCAATTTCACCGAGCCGGTGTTCGGGGCCAGCCCGCAGATGGCGCGCAGCACGGTGGATTTGCCCGAGCCGGATTCGCCCACAATGCCAAAGCTCTCGCCCGGTTGGACTGAAAACGAGGTGTCGGCGACGGCCACAAAAGGGCCGTACTCGACCCGCAGGTGCTGCACTTCCAAGCCGACTTTCATCGCGCCCACTCCGGCTGGCGGTTCAGTGTCGGCAGCGGATGGCGGTCGTCACCGAGCCTGGGCAGGCAGTTCAGCAGCCCCTGGGTGTAGGGGTGCTGGGCGTGTGCCAGGTTGCCGGAGGGCAGTTCTTCAACCACTTTGCCCGCATACATCACCAGAATGCGGTCGCAAAAGGTGGACACCAGCCGCAGGTCGTGCGAGACAAAAATCAGCCCCATGCCGCGCTGCGCCACCAGCGCGTCCAGAATCGACAGCACCTGCAACTGCACCGTGACATCGAGTGCCGAGGTGGGCTCATCGGCAATCAGCAAATCAGGCTCGGCGATCAGCATCATGGCGATCATGGCGCGCTGGCCCATGCCACCCGAAACCTCGTGCGGGTAGAGCGAAAACACGCGCTCCGCGTCGTCCAACTGCACCGCGCGCAGGGCTG
>CAILKA010000669.1 GCA_903834645.1 uncultured beta proteobacterium | reverse complement strand
CTCGACGTAGAGATCCACATCGCCGCCACGCCGCGTGTCGTCTGCCCGCGAGCCGAACAGCCAGATGCGCGAACCCTCGCCCATCGCCGCGCGGATGCGCTGGGCGATGTACTGGGCTTGGGATTCGGTGAGGCGCATGGGTGGAGTCTTTAGGTTCTCGACGAGTTTAGCCACTGTTCGGGGCGGGGCGGCGAACAGCAGCTTCACCCCAACTCCACCCGCTGCAGCCCGGCGAACCGGGCGAAATCACGGTCGAAGGTGACGAGGCGCAGGCCGGCCGATTGCGCAAAGGCGGCGAGGTAGGCATCGGTGAGCAGGCGCGCGGGGAGATCGGGTTGCACGAGTTGCCGGTAGGCCTGCTCGCAGCCGGCGGGCTCGGGCAGCAAGCCGACCCTGGGCGCCTGGGTGATCTGCGCATAAACACCGAGGGCTCCGGCGGCCGGTAGCACGCCCTCGCCCAATACCCTGGGCTGGGCGAGCAGGCGCACAAGGCCAAGCATCGTGACACGGCAAAACCACACCGGGTCGCCCCGTCGCGCCGCCCACCACTGGCGGGCCACGGCGTGGTGGGGATGACCCGCGTGCACGAGGGCGAGCCAGACGTTGACATCCGGGAGGTCGCCCGAGGCGAGGGCTTGGGCTGAGCGCATGGGTGGCGGCGCCTTAAACGGGCTCCGCGGAATCCAGCAGCTCGAAGAGCCCCGCATTGCTGCAGGACTGCAGCGGCACGCTGCCGGTAGCCGGCAGCGTCGGCAACCCCTGCCACGGCAGCGCCTCGGGCTCGGCCGCACCAACCGGCGCACGCAGGCCGCGCTCGACGAAGGCTAGCACCACGTCCTTCATGGGCACACCTTGCAGGGCCGCATGGGCCTTGAGCTGGCGGTAAAGAGGATCGGGGAGGTCAATCGTGGTACGCATCAACGCATTTTAATGTATTCATGCAAACGGTGGTATGGAGTTGAGCGCAACCCGTCTGTTTGATAGGATGAACACCGTTTGTTATAGTAGACACATATGCTCGCTCGAAAGATCGGAGGCCCGATCCATCGCGCACGGTTGGCTGCGGGGCTCACGCAGCAGCAACTGGCCAGCAACGCCAGGGTGTCGCGCTCGGTCCTGTCGCGCCTGGAGCAGGGGACAGCGGATGTCGTTCAGAGCGATGTGCTCGACAGGCTCTTCCAGGCCCTCGGCACCGAGTTGCCCGTAGGCGAGAGTGGTCAGGATGCGCGGCGCCGGGCCAGGGCGGAGCAGTTACACCGGCTCGAGGCCAACCGCAGCCGACACCTGCGGCTGGCAGTGGCGCTGGCAAGTGACGCGCCCGCCGCCGAACCCCTGATTGCCCGGGCCCGGGAGCGCGTGGAGGTGTGGCGCACCCGGCGCAGCTGCAGCCCGCGCTACATCGAGGCTTGGGCGCAGGCGCTGAACCATCCGCCGGCCGGTGTGGCCCAGGCCATGACCCGCTTTGGCGAGTGGGAGGACGCCATGTTCCAGAACTCGCCGTGGTCGTGGGCATGGAGCTGAGCGACCTGGCGCGCCTGTTCGAGCGGGCACATCGGGAGACGGGGCACACCGAGTTCGTGGTGGTCGGCAGCCTGAGCGTGCTGGGCGTGCTCGATCGCGAGGGCCTGCCCGAGCGCATGCTGGTTTCCATCGACGTGGACTGCTACACCCCGCGCGACCCCGACCGCATCTTCGATCTGGGGGCCACGCTGGGGCAAGGCAGCGCGTTCGAGGCCGAGCACGGCTACTACCTTGACCCGATCTCCCCAAACCTGCCGACGCTGCCCGAGAACTGGCGCCACCGGCTCGTGCATGTGCCCCTGGAAGGCGGCATCACCCTGCTCTTCCTGGATCCGAACGACGCCGCCGTTTCGAAGTACGCGCGCGCCGAGCCGCGTGACCGCGAGTGGATCCGTGCCGGGCTGCGGGCAGGCGTGCTGCACGCGGGCATCATCGCCAGCCGCTTTCGGGAGACACGCTTCTTCGACCAGGACGAGCGCGCCCGCGCGTGGGCGGCACTGGAGGAAGACCGGGCCGAACCGGTGGAGGAGCAGGCCGAACCGGGTGGCTGAGCTACGGGCCTGCTCAGCGCCCCAGAAACTCCCGCAGCATGCGCTCCACCCCCTGCTGCCAGGGCGGCAGTTCCAGGCCGAAGGCCTGGCGCAGGCGGCTGGTGTCGAGCCGCGAGTTGAGCGGGCGCTGCGCCGGCGTGGGGTAGGCGCTCGTGGGGATCGGGCGGATCGCATCGGGCGCGACCTGGATGGGCTGGCCGTGCGCGCGCGCCCACTCGATGACGAAGCGCGCGTAGTCGAACCAGCTGGTTTCGCCGGTGGCCACGCAGTGGTAGGTGCCCTGCAGCGTCGGGCCGTGCACCAGCGCCCGGATGGCGTGCGCGGTGACATCGGCCAGGAGATCGGCGCCCGTGGGCGCGCCGATCTGGTCGCTGATCACGTTCAAGCTCTCGCGCTCGGCGGCCAGGCGCAGCATGGTCTTGGCGAAGTTGCCGCCGCGTGCGGCGTAGACCCAGCTGGTGCGCAGGATGAGGTGGCGGGCGCCGCTTGCGCGCACCTGCTCCTCGCCTTCGAGCTTGGTGCGGCCGTAGACGCTCAGCGGGCCCGTGGGGGCATCCTCGGTGCGCGGTTCGGTGCCACTGCCGTCGAAGACGTAATCGGTGCTGTAGTGGACGGTCAGGGCACCCAGGGCGGCCGCCTCGCGGGCCAACACGCCGGGCGCGGTGGCGTTGAGCGCCTGCGCGAGTGCAAGCTCACTTTCGGCCTTGTCGACGGCGGTGTGCGCGGCCGCGTTGACGATCACCTGCGGGCGCAGGCCCTGCACCAGCGGGGCCAGGCTCTCGGGCTGAGAGAAGTCGGCCTTCAGGTCTCCGGGTGAGTCGAAGTCGCAGGCAGTCACGGCGCCCAGGGGTGCCAGTGCTCGCTGGAGTTCCCAGCCGACTTGGCCGTTGCAGCCGAGAAGCAGGATGTTCATCGGTGTGAATCCTTCGACGTCGATCGTTACCTGACAGGCGTGCGGTTGACCGCGAGCCTCACGCCCGGTAAGAATAAACTGGTTTACAAACTGGTCTGTTAGCCATGCACGAAATCGGTTCCTTCGAAGCCAAGACCCGACTCGGCACCCTGCTCGATTGGGTCGAGCAGGGGCAAGAGGTGGTGATCACGCGCCGCGGCCGGGCTGTGGCGCGCCTGGTGCCGCTTGCAGGCCGCCACGATACCGCAGGGGCCCAGGCAGCCGCCGCGCGTATCCGAAGCCGCGCCCAGGCGCTGAAGGCCGGGCGCTTCGATTGGGAGGCGTGGAAGGCCCTGCGCGACGAGGGGCGGCCGTGACCCTCGTGGTGGACAGCTCGGTGGCTCTGGCGTGGGTGTACAGCGATGAGATCAGCCCGGGCACGCAAGCGGTGCTCGAACAGGTTGTCTCCGAGGGCGCGTGGGTGCCTGCACTCTGGCACCTGGAGGTGGCCAATAGCCTGACGGCGGCCGTGCGGCGCAAGCGAATCGACGCCCGCTACCGCGACCAGGCCTTGAGCGACCTGGCCAGGATGGATTTCAAGGTGGACGCCGAGACCTCCCGGCAGGCTTGGTCAACGACGGCGCAACTGGCCGATCGGCACCGGCTGACGCTCTACGACGCCGCGTATCTGGAGCTGGCGCTGCGTGTGGGGCTGCCGCTGGCCACGCTAGACGAAGAACTGCGCCAGGCCGCCAGGAGTGAGGGCTTGCCCTACCTTCCCGCGTAGTTGGCATCCACCCATTGCCGGTACGCACCGCTTTGCACGCGGGCCACCCACTCGCCGTGGGCGAGGTACCACTGCACGGTCTTGCGAATGCCCGTCTCGAAGGTGTCGGCTGGGCGCCAGCCGAGCTCACGCTCGATCTTGCGTGCATCGATGGCGTAGCGGCGGTCGTGGCCGGGGCGGTCTTTCACGTGGGTGATGAGTTCGGCGTGCTTCTGCACGGGTGCCCCCGTGGTGGAGTGGCGCAGATCGCGCGCGGGCGCCGGGGCCAGCTCATCGAGCAGCGCGCACACGGTGTGCACGATCTCCAGGTTCGGCTTCTCGTTCCAGCCGCCGATGTTGTACGTCTCGCCCAGGCGCCCGCCGGCGAGCACGGCGCGGATGGCGCTGCAGTGGTCGCCCACGTAGAGCCAGTCGCGCACCTGCTGGCCATCTCCGTACACGGGCAGCGGCTTGCCGGCCAGGGCGTTGACGATCATCAGCGGGATGAGCTTCTCGGGGAAGT